>JABDNZ010000187.1 GCA_013043565.1 Gemmatimonadota bacterium
TGGAGTTGACCCCTGAAGGTGGACACCTGATCTCTAAGGAGAGAGGAGTCCACAATGCAAAGACACCGACCAGCGTATCCCCAGGAGTTTCGTCAGCAGATTATCGAGCTTGTGCGGGCCGGTCGTACGCCCGAGGAGCTAAGCAGGGAGTTTGAACCAACTGCCCAGACCATCCACAACTGGGTGAAGCAAGCGGACCTCGACGAGGGCCGTAGAACCGATGGCCTGACCACCGAAGAGCGAGATGAACTTCGGCGTCTGCGCCGGGAGAATAAGCAGCTCAAGATCGAGCGGGAGATCCTAAAAAAAGCCGCGGCCTGGTTCGCTCGGGAGACCGATTCCGTGCCACCGAAGTCTTCGAATTCGTGAGAGCCAATCAGGCCGAGTTCGCCGTAAGAACGTTGTGCCGTGTGCTGGGGGTGTCCCCCAGCGGGTACTATGCCTGGAGGGATCGTCCTCCATCGGCTCGAGATGTGAAGAACGGCCAGCTCCGGAAAAGGATGAGGGAGATCCACACGTTCAGCCGTGGGACCTATGGGCGGCCCCGCATGTATGCTGAGCTCCGGGATGAAGGCCACAGGGTCAATCACAAGCGCGTCGCTCGTCTCATGAGGCTGGACGGCCTGGAGGGCGCGACACGGCGTAGGAAGTGGCGCACGACGAAGCGAAGCAAGGATGCGAGACCGGCCCCGGACCTGGTGGAACGGGACTTCGCTCCGGGAGGCCCCGATCGGCTCTGGGTCGCAGATATCACGTACATCCCCACCGCGTCGGGGTTCTTGTTCCTGGCCGTGGTCGTCGATGCCTGGAGCCGTCGGGTGGTGGGCTGGTCCATGGAAACTCATCTCCGCACGGCGCTCGTCCTTCAGGCCCTCGACATGGCTCTCTGGCAACGGAAGCCGAAGGCCGTGATTCACCACTCGGATCAGGGCACGCAGTACACATCAATTGCCTTTGGGCTGCGGTGCAAAGAGGCTGGCGTTCGGCCCTCGATGGGATCGGTGGGTGATGCGTACGACAACGCTCTGTGCGAAAGCTTCTTTGCGACGTTGGAATGCGAATTGATCGAGAGGAGGAAGTTCAGGAATCAGGCGGAGGCGAAGATGGCCGTGTTCGACTTCATCGAGGCGTGGTACAACCCTCACCGGCGGCACTCAACTCTCGGCCACCGATCCCCGTTGAACTATGAAAAGCACCATGCCCCGGCCGCTTGAGACTCAAACCCAAACCCGTCCACCAAACGGGGGCAACTCCAAACACCGCTTTCTTGCTCTTGGTTCGGGCATTCTGAGCAGACGGCTTCCCATACATATCCGAGACGGGATTATACCCGCTTGGAACCAACTCAAGCTCCCTAGCGTACCCGTAGACCGCTGAGAGGGCATGCAGATGGTGAAGGACGGTCCCCGGAGCGTAGCCCTCCTTCTCCAGCCTGTGCTGCCATTCGCGGACGTGTCTGGCCTTGATTGAGTCTAGAGGTCGGTCGGCTCCGAAAAACCCCTCTGCTCGGTCAAGATACCGCCGCATTTCGACAACCCACTTCTTCTCGTTCCCTTTTGGGTTGTCCTCCAGAAGCTTCTCTCCGGCTGCTTGGAGGCTTCCTGGCGGTCCTTGTTGGGCCTTCCCTGACAACTCTTCGATCAGGCGGCCTTTGAGGATTTCGGCCTCAATCGGGTCTGTGGTCGCCCTTTTCGAACCCGGAGGGGTGAGCGCATGCTGCCCAAAGCCAATGTCTCGGAGGTCGGCGTAGTAACGGATGGTGCCGTTAGAGCCCTGTTTTCGCCCGTAAATCCTTGGCATTTGGCCCTTCCTCGTTACTGTTTACCGTTACTGTTAGCAGTTTTGACAGAAAAAAGAAGAAAACCCCATGATGCTCAAATACAAGCACCATAGGGCTTATCCTCCAGTGGGCCCAGCAGGACTTGAACCTGCGACCGTCGGATTATGAGTCCGCTGCTCTGACCAACTGAGCTATGGGCCCTGACTACGGCCCGGCAGGGCCATCCGTCGCTCGGCCGGGCCGTAAGGAAGGTATCAAGGGGGTGGGGCCGAAGCCAACTCCCCGAAGGTGGCGGGCCTGAACCTCAACCTGGCCCCGACTCCGCCCCCGACCTCGTCCAGCTTCTCCGACGGGACGCTCCCGAAAACTCTCACGTCCGCACCCTGCTCGAAGGCCTTGGCCACGCAGATGTCGGCGAAGTCCGGGTTCGCTTCCACGAACCCTTTGGAGAGGATGAGGATATCCACGCACCCGCCGTCCAGAGCTTCGACGGTCTCCGTTCCGCCGAGGCAGCCGTTTCCCCTGGAATAGGCCATTTCCATGACCTGGTTGAGAAGATCCGTCTGCCGACGTTTGGAGAGGGCGGAAGCGCCCTCTCGTGTCGCTTCCTTCACTTCGGCGGGGGACATCTCCACCCAGAGGGAGGCGTTTTCCAGGATTCGCGAGGGCCTTACTCCGCTCAGGATGCTCCGCAACGCCGAGACCGTCTCATTCTCCCCACCCAGCAGCACGAACCCGTCCCATTCGGCCTCCTGCGTAACGA
>JABDNZ010000188.1 GCA_013043565.1 Gemmatimonadota bacterium
CCTCGCCCCCTTCGGATTCCCGATTTCCGGCGGTGAGATCCTGCCACCTTCCGAAGGTGTCGAACTCAGCTCTTTCCTGCTCCAACTGGCCTTCACCGGCCTGGTGGTGGTGGCCGCGATCCTGGTCCTCCTCCGAGGCCTTCGGTCCGGTATCGAGAAGGCCAGCGGGATCCTCACCCCCCTTCTCTTTCTGAGCCTTCTCCTGATTATCGGCCGGTCCCTCAGTCTGCCGGGGGCCGGAGCTGGGCTGGATTGGTATATCCTCAAGTTCCAGCCTGCGGACCTGACCCCTACCGTGGCCATGGCCGCCCTGGGCCAGGTGATCTTCTCCCTGGCCCTCGGCGGAACGTTCATGGTGGTATACGGCTCCTATCTGAACCGGGGAGACCCTCTCGGGCGGAACGCTATCTGGACCGTCTTCGGTGATACCGCCGCTGGAATCCTAGCAGGTTTGGCCATCTTCCCGGCTGTCATGGCCCTGGGTCTGGAGCCCGGGACCGGGCCGGGATTGATCTTCGAAACCCTTCCCATGGTGTTCGCCCAGATTCCTGGCGGGCAGGTCTTTGGAACCGTGTTCTTTATCTCACTGGCTGGAGCCGCCTTTCTCTCGGGCATCGCTGCGTTCGAAGTACTGGTCGCCGGCCTCACGGACAACACTCCGTTGACCCGGAGCCGAGCCACGTGGACCATGGGAGGTCTGGTCTTCCTGTTCGCCGTGCCTCCTATGGTCAATATGCGGATCTTCGTGCCGTGGGATCTTGCTTTCGGCTCCGGAGCTCAGACAGCTGGAGTCCTGGTGGCGGTCCTGGCTGTGGGATGGGGGATGAAAAGAAGCTCCGCCCTGAAGGAATTGAGCATGGGATCGGGTAGAGACCTCCCGGGCCGCCACCATGTGATCCTCTTCTATTGGATCCGCTGGGTGATCCCTTCAGCCATCCTGGCCGTGGGAGCCTGGTGGTTCCTCACCGATGTCACGGGGGTAATGACAGGCGTATGAAAAAACGGACTGCTTTGGCCATCCTCTCAGCATCTTTGCCCATTGCAACCTGCGCACCTCAGCCACCGTCCTTGTCTTGGGAAGCCGTGGATCTCCGTCTCGAGTCTTCCTTCAGGGGGCTGTCCGCGGTGGATTCCCTTACCGCTTGGCTGAGTGGCACACAGGGTGTCTTCGCCTTCACACAAGATGGAGGAGTGGCCTGGGTCACAGGTACCGTACCCGGGGCCGATTCTCTGGACTTCCGGGATGTCGAGTCTTTCTCAGGTGGCGTCGCCTACCTCATGAGCGCCGGGGGTGGCCCGTTATCCAGACTCTACAAGACCACCGATTGGGGGGAGACCTGGGCACTGCAACACACAAACCCCCTTGAAAACGGATTCTTCAACGGCATGACTTTCTGGGACCGGAACAATGGGATGGTCGTAGGCGACCCTGTCGACGGATCGCTCTTTCTCCTGGCCACCAACGACGGCGGCGAAAACTGGCAGAGATTGGAAGGGGAACACATCCCCCGGGTTTTCGAGGGGGAATACGGCTTCGCCGCCAGCGGGACCAACATCGCCGCATTCGGTGAATCCGGACTCGCCGTGGTTTCCGGAGGACCTGTGGCCAGGGTATTCATTTCCCCGGATCGGGGGGAAAGCTGGAGAGTCACCGAGGTCCCCATGGCCTCAGGAAACGCTTCCTCCGGCATCTTCTCCATCGGTTTTGGGGTAGATGGGGCCGTGGTTCTGGTCGGAGGCGACTACCAGGATCCAGAAAGGACCCTGGGGACTGTGGCATTCTCAGCGAATGGGGGTGTCGATTGGGCCCTGGTCCCAGAGCCGAGTCCAGTCGGGTTTCGCTCGTGCGTGGCCTGGAACGATGATTCCAGATGGCCTATGTGGGTGGCCGTTGGCACCTCAGGATCCAGCTTTTCCATGGATGGTGGGGGAAGCTGGGTGAACTTCGACGACGGCCCCTTCAACGTGGTGGCTTTCAGCGGGCCGATGGGATGGGCCGCTGGACCGGATGGGAG
>JABDNZ010000203.1 GCA_013043565.1 Gemmatimonadota bacterium
CCGGACGTCACGCCGGGCCTGCCACTTCGCCGGACGCCAGGGCTTTCCGTTCCAGGTTGGGCTACCCGGCCCGGCCTGGTGGACGCCGGTTGCCGATCCGCTACCCCCGAACTGGATCCTCGGGGCCTGGCCGTCGGGTTGGACGTGGCCACCCGGCGGGGGTTCTCCTTGTAGCTCGTGCCACGATACCCCGAGTGAGGTGCTGTGGAGTAGATGTACCCTCGGGCCGGTGCCACATAGGCTACCCTCGAGTAGCCGGGCGTCGCCCAGTAGGGATCGTTGTAATAGTACCATCCGGGGTCGTAGACCCAGGCTGGACGCCATCGAGCGTAATAGCCCACACTCCCCCACCAGGGGTCGAAGTAGACCGGTCGCCGATAGTAGTTCCATGCCATTCCGAGACTGAATCGGAAACCCGTGTACCCGTAAGGGCCCCAGTAATCCCAACACGGATTGGGGTGCCCCCACCATGTGCAGTAAAAGGGGCTGTACCCGGAATAGTAGCTCCGTGAATAGGGCCGGTAGTACCGATCGTGGTAGTAGTCGTCGAAGTAATAATCGTCGTAATAGTCGTCGTAGTAGTAGTCGTCGTTGTAGTACCCGTGACCGTATCGGTCATAAGAACTGACACCGAACCCAACGCCAAAGCCAAATGAGGCTCCGAACCCTACCCGAAAACCCGGCGAGTAGATGGAGTGGGGATTCAAGTGGGAAACCGCCAACCCCATTCCTACGCCGTCGAACAAGCCCATATGGAACGAAAGAGAGGCGGATAGCTGTCCGGAGCCTGCCGACGGTGCCGCCGCCAAGGCCAGTGCTAGGGCCGCTGAGGGGATGAGGCGCTTAACCATTGTTCCTCCTATCTGGTCGTCCATTCTACTCAATTGCAGGGCTCATGCCAGCGACACCGGCACAAAAAACCTGGAAATACAGGACAAATGGGCTCCGAGGTGCCCCCAAATGGGTTATCCCGTGTCACCTCGAGGGGACACTCCGCCCGGGAAGGGTCGCCCGGCCTCCTCCTCCATTTGGGGAGCGATGTCGTGCCCTGGCACCCCCCCCGACCGACTTTTGATTCACAAAGGGGTGGACGGGGAGGGGTTTGTGGCCAAGATTTCCAGGACCGGACCGTATGGCCGGATCGGAGATCGCCGGGGTGGCCTCGCTTTTTTGAAGGCCCCGTTTGGGCGGACTCACCATGTGTCCGCTTGGCTATCTTCCCCCAACAAACCAATCCCCTGCGTGGGACCCATCGACCATGGGACCCGACCGGGAGACAAGGTTCAGAAGCAGCTTCCTTTATCGAATGGTGAGAGACGCGTGACGAACGAAGGCTCCCTCGGCGTCCTGGAAGTCCTTCCAGGAGGATCGGGCTTCATAAGGCGTAAGATCGAATCCTACACACCCGGAAAAGACGACATCTATGTGGGCGCCCGGGTCATTCAGAAGTTTGATCTCAGAAGCGGTGACGAGTTGGAAGGGGACGTGGGGAAGCGCCCAAAGAATGGAAAGAGCGCTCCGCTGAGGCATCTCACTCGGGTGAACGGTGTGGTGCCGGAAGAGCTGCCAAGGCGGCCCCTGTTCTCACAGCTCGGGGCCCAGCACCCGGACGAGCCGCTAAAGCTGGAGTGCGGAAGAACGATCGGTGGCCGGCCCGACGCCACGAACCGGGTCATCGACCTCTTTTGCCCTTTTGGGAAAGGCCAGCGGGCCATGATCGTGGCTCCCTCCAAGGCTGGGAAGACCACCATCCTCCAGGCCGTGGCTCAGGGTATCGTCACGAATCATCCGGACTGTCACCTCATGATTTTGCTGGTGGACGAACGCCCGGAGGAAATCACGGAGATGGAGCTCTGTGGTTTTGGCGAAGTGGTGGCGTCTTCGTTCGATCGGCCGGCGGAGCGACACACGCAGGTGGCCGAGATGACCTTGTCCCGGGCGCACAGACGGGTGGAGATGGGACAGGACGTGGTCATCATCCTAGACTCCATCACTCGCCTGGCCAGAGCCCACAACACGGTTCAGGAAGGGACCGGGAGAACGCTGACGGGTGGTCTGGATGCCAACTCCCTGGAGCGGCCGAAGAGGTTTCTCGGAAGCGCCCGGAAGATCGATTCTCGCCAAGGCGGTGGTTCACTGACGATCGTGGCTACCGCGTTGGTCGACACAGGGTCACGGATGGATCAGGTGATCTTCGAAGAGTTCAAGGGAACGGGAAACAGCGAGCTTCTCCTCAGCCGGGAGTTGGCCGACAAAAGGATTTATCCGGCCATCGATCTTTCCGGCTCTGCCACCAGGAGAGAGGAACTTCTGCTCTCCGACGACGCCCTGGACCTGAGCCGGGCTCTGCGGAGGAAACTGGCTGACTTGCCGGCTGCCGATGCCATGTCCGAGTTGCTCTCCGCCATGGCTCGAACCCAAACCAACGAGGAACTCATTCGGATGTTCAGGGACGGCTAGGTTCCCGCCTCCTTCGATTGGATCAGTACTCGCAAGGAGTCCAGGTTCGCTCTCATGGCCTCGCTCTGGGAACCCTTCATGCCCCGTGCGGCATACCCCATCAGTGGGTTCAACCCGAAGTCTCCCCGTTCCACCCAACGCAAGAAGGTGCGGTTTCCCTGATCCTCCAGTGAAATACGGCCCTGAATGGTCAACCGCCCCCCCTCGATCTTGACCTCGTACTCCATCAGGGTCGGTGGCTGGCTCACTAGAACGCGATAGGATCCGGATCCATAGCGGGGATCATCCCAATCCAATCCGGCCCCTTCTCCTGCCTCCGGACCGACAAACCTCGATCCGGATTCGGGCATTGCGTTCCATCGTACCCATTGTTCCGGCCGATCGAGGAACTGGAATACGACCGAGGAAGGTGCCGGGAACAGGGCGTCCGCTTCAGCCTCCCAGGTACCCGGGAGGAGGACCCCGATCGCCAGGTAGAGGATCAGGACACCGGCCAAAACACCGAAGATTTTGGCGCCAAGTTTCACCCCGAGTCCTCCCTGGGAGCGGACGACTCCCTGGAGAGGTCGGATGTCAATGTGGAGTCGTGGTTGCATCCCGGGCAGGGCACCGTAATTACCTTCTTCAGGGGTGTACCCCTTTTGATGGCGAGGGCCGCTCCACACTTCGGGCAGGAGCCAAGGAAGGAGAGTATGGTAAACCTCTCTCTCCACTTCCTTATCCCGAGGAATCCCCCGATGCCCAGGGCCGCCACGACCCAAGGCGCATGAGGGGGAACGACTCCCACCGCTGGGGCCAGGAGCAGACCGCCACCGATGAACGCGGCCGCTCGGGACAGTCGCCACCCGATCGACCGGGGGAGGGCTTCGATCTCAGCCGTCGTGCTCGGGAAACCAAACAAGCTTAGAGTTCCTTCCATACCTCAAACCATCCGAATGTTAATAGACCTTTCCGAATCGGGCCCGAGCCGGAAGATTCCCTCACTGGGTGGTGAATATATTCTCCCACCCGTGAAACCCAAACGGTCAGGGGAAGAACACCATTGACGGGAAATCGAAACCTCTTTCTCAGTACTTGGACGCCGGCCGCGCTGGTCATCCTGAGCTTGAGCCTGAACGGGACCGACGTGTCCTGCCAGGAGGGGGCCTTTGCCTTCCAGATCCGGGGCGGAGCCACTGCACCGGTCGCCGGGTTCCTCGACGAAGGGGAGGGGTGGGAAGAGAAGGCTGGGCCCCATCGGTCCTTCGGCATGGGCTTCACCTTCCCACTCTACCGGTCTCTCGGCGGTTACCTGGGGTTCAGTCAGCATCGGTTCGCCTGCGACAGCGACGTATGTCCGGAAGGCGAAAAGTGGATCACGACCGGGTTCGATGTAGCGCTTCGGATGGTGTTTGGGCGGACCGGACTCCGGTCCTGGATCCAGGCCGGCATCCACACCAACCGGATCGAAGGAGTGGTATTCGAACGGGGCGACGAAAGGAGTCTGCACTCCGAAGGTGGGGGTGGCTATGAGATGGGAGGGGGCGTTCTTGTGGAGGTAGGTGAGAGAATGAGCCTCGCCCCCGGGATCCGCTATGGCCTGAGCGACGTCCCGTTCGCCACCCGCCCCAGCTTGGGACTTCGGTATCTGGTGGTGGACCTTGGTTTGGTGCTAGGCTTCTGAGGAGAGGAGGCTCGGATGGATAAGCGAAAAGCCGGCTCCTGGTGTGTGACCTTCTTCTTGGTTTCCGTGCTTCAGCTGCCCGGCAGCCCGGGCCGGGCGGAAGTGATCCGGGTCGTCGTGGAAAGAACCGAGGATGTGCTGGACGGTCGGGAATGGGGAGAGGCCGGAGCCTATGAGAAGCTCGTTGGTCAGATCCACTTCGCGTTCGACCCCACCAACCCGGCCAACGCTTCCATCGTGGATCTCAGGTTCGCCACGACCAACGGAAATGGGATGGTAGTGGCCTGGGCCGACTTCATGGTGCTCCAGCCCAAAGATCCAGGGTCTCGGCGAGGTGTGGCGTGGGTTGAGGTGAGCAACCGAGGTGGTAAGGCTTCCCTTCGGTATTTCAACCGGGCCAGCAGGTCGACCGATCCGGTGACGGAGGAGGACTTCGGGGACGGCCTTCTCCTTGAAGAGGGATTCACCATCATCTGGCTCGGATGGCAGTGGGACGTGCCGGAGAGCGACGGGCTGCTGAAGCTTCACGTGCCCGTGGCTCGACTCCCGGGAGAGCCGATCGAAGGCCTTGTCCGGGCTGATTGGACCGTGGACGACCCGACGGAAATCCTCCATCTGGGCCATCGCGGGCATCGTGCTTATGGCCCCATCTCTCCCGATCATCCGGAAAACCAGCTCACGGTCCGTTCCGGCCGGATGGCTCCGCGGGAGGTGATTCCCCGAGAGCGTTGGTGGTTCCTGCCGGAGGGGGGTGCCCCTTCCGGAGAGCTGGATGGAGCTCAGCTGACCCGGATCGCCCTGGAAGGAGGATTCCGGGCGGGTTCCATTTATGAGCTCGTGTACCGTTCTCAGGATCCCCGGGTCGTGGGGCTCGGGTTGGCCGCCATCCGCGACGTCATCTCCTATGCCAAGTACGAGTTGGACAGCGTGTTTCCGGTGACCCTTGGGATAGCCTTCGGTGTCTCACAGACGGGGCGTTTCCTGCGCCACTTCCTCTACCAGGGGTTCAACACGGACGAAGGAGGCAGGAAGGCCTTCGACGGTATGTTGATCCATACCGCCGGAGCCGGCAGGGGAAGTTTCAACCACCGGTTTGGTCAACCTTCCCGGGACGCACATCGGTACTCGGCGTTTTTTTACCCTACCGACCTCTTTCCCTTCACCAGCTCGGTTCAGAGGGACCCGGTTTCGGACCGTGAGGACGGGTTGTTTGCACATCAAGATCCGGAGGACCTGCCGTTGGTTTTTTATACCAACACCGGATACGAGTATTGGGGGCGGGCCGGGTCTCTGATCCACACATCGGTTTCCGGGACCCAGGACGTGCCCCCCTTGGCCAATGAGCGGATCTATCACCTGTCCAGTGCCCAGCACTCCGGGTGGGGGTTTCCGCCCAACGAGGAGGCGCGCCTTCCAGGCAACGATATCCCCGTCTACCGGGGCAACCCCGTGGATTTGAGCTTCCCGCTGCGGGCTCTCGCCATCCGGCTTACCCAGTGGGTGGAGGGGGAGAGGGAGCCACCCTCCAGCCGGTACCCGAGGATCGCCGACGGGACCCTGGTTCCGCCCGAGGGGCTGGCTTTCCCGGAGATTCCGGGTGTTGCGATCCCGAAGACCATCCACGAAGCCTACAGGGTGGACTACGGCCCACAGTGGTGGAGTGAGGGGATCGTCCACCTGCAGCCGCCGGAGTTGAGACCGCCGTTTCCCTCACAGGTTTCCCAGGTGGACGGGTTCGGGAACGAGATGGCGGGTGTGAGAGGATGGGAGCTCAGGGCGCCGATCGGGACCTACGCTCCTTGGAACCTCCGATGGGGAGCGGAGGGCGGGGCGGAGGAGCTCACGGATTTTCGGGGAACCTTCATTCCCCTCTCCGTTTCAGAAGGCCAGAGACAAGACTGGGACGATCCCCGACCAAGCTTGGAAGCACTCTATCCGGACAAAGACACCTACCTCGAGAGGGTCCGGGCCGCTACCCGGGATTTGGCGGGTGAGGGTTTCCTCCTTGGCTCGGATGCCGCTACCGCGGTATTGATGGCGGAAGAGCGGTGGGAATGGCTTATGGGCAGGGGCGGTTAGACCGGCCCTAAAGAGGCCTTCCCCCCACGCCCGTGTCCTTCGGTTTCTCCAGTACCGGATAGACGATTCCAAGCTGTTCGAGGTAGGTATCGAAGCGGGCGGGATCGTACTTCAGCGGCTCCAGAAGCGGGCGATACCTCTCCATCTTTTCAGCGTTGAGGAAGATTGGGGCCTCGGTGTCTTCAGGAATCAGGGATTCCCAGGTGTAGTCCTTGGTCGTCACCTCTTCGTGATATTTCCATGCCTCCGCGACCAGATCGTCCCGAACCAGCACGTCCATCGCGGTGAGGGCGATGACCCGCGATCCCTGGTTCGCGCCCTTATGGGCGATAGGCGTGGCCATGGCTATCCCCGCCGACCAGTGATGCCCTGTGGTGCCCTGGATGTTTCCCGGGTAGCGAAGACGGATGGTGGGAACGTTCCAGGAGACCTCGGCAATGTCGTCACTGCCACCCCCCATCCCCTGATTGGACTCCCTGAGGGTGTCCTGGAGCTCGGTGCGAAGCCCCACCGTATCTCGCCCCATCATTTTCTGAACAGCTTTTGCGAAGGCCTGGTCGTCATCACTCCAATCCGGCATGCCGACGGCTTGGATGTTCGCGAACATGGCTTCCGCCAGGGGTTTGCTCATGTTGGAAGGCCATGCGGACCCGAGGGGTCGTTCTTCTACAGTGGTGCCGGTCATCATGGCCGCCGCCTCGGCCATCGTTTGGCCAAGCTCGTGCAAGCCCTTGATCCGGGGATAGTCCAGTTCCCGGAAGTAGTACCAAACCGTGGCTTCGGACGGCACGACATTCGGCTGGTTCCCGCCATGGGAGATGATGGAATGGGACCGCTGCTGGAGCCTGAGATGTTCCCGACGGAAGTTCCATCCGATGTCCATCAGCTCCGCGGCATCGAGGGCGCTTCTGCCGGACCAGGGGGAACCCGCGGAGTGGGCAGACTGCCCGGTAAAGGTGAACATCGTGGAGACCAGTCCGGAACCGCTGATTCCGTATCCTGTCGTCATGTTGTTGCTGATGTGGGTGGAAAGCATGACGTCCATGTCTTCGAACAGGCCGGCAAGCACCATGTAGGTACGGCTCGAAACCAGCTCCTCTGCCACGCCCGGAATCACCTTCAAAGTCCCTTGAAGACCATGCCGCTCCATTACCCGTTTCGTCGCGATGGCCGCGACGACGTCCACGGCTGCAGCGCTGTTGTGGCCCTCCCCGTGGCCGGGTCCCAGGGGAATCAGCGGTTCTTGCCAGGGTACTCCGGGTTTCTGAGAGGTTTCAGGGAGCCCGTCAATGTCACCCATGAAGCCGACGACCGGCTCACCCACGCCCCAGGTTCCGACGTAACATGTCGGCATCCCGGCACATCCTCGCTCCACCGAAAACCCCTCCCTTTCCAAGACCCCTGTGATGTAGTCCGAGGTCCAGACCTCCTGAAAACCCAGTTCGGAGAAGGAGTAGATCATATCGACCATCTCCTGGCTCAGCTTCAGAAGTTCAGGGCTTGCCACCTCCT
Source organism: Gemmatimonadota bacterium (assembly GCA_013043565.1). Taxonomy (GTDB): domain Bacteria; phylum Gemmatimonadota; class Gemmatimonadetes; order Longimicrobiales; family Gaopeijiaceae; genus JABDNZ01. The sequence goes on from JABDNZ010000203.1 coordinate 7,715, forward strand.
CCAGGACCTCTTTCTTCAGGTCCTCGAGGTTCTGGCCTCGGACCGACGGCGTGCAGAGGAGGGAGACTCCTAGGGCAAAGATCAGGGCGAGGTTAGCACGGAACATCCTGTTCCTCCTTGGATTTGTCGAGGCGAGGACCAGACCAGATCGCTTGGGGATCCCGCAGTTTTGGCGGGACCGAATATGGCCGGATTTACACAGGAAGGATAGACTTGGCTCGGCCCCCATTCCCTCCTGGCCCGGTCAAGGAGTGAGAATGTGAGTACATCGCCGGTGGCCGCCAAGACGGCACATAGAGCCTTTCCGATAAGACCAGCCAGGAGTTGAAGCATGCCCGTGACCCTTTGGCCAACCCTTCGCATGGCGTTCGCTCCCAAGATCCCGTCCGCAGTTCTTTTCATGATTTGCGCCGGCCTGTGGGGCGGCGGCCCTCTCTCCAGCCAGGAGTTGGACCCGGCTGTCCTGGGAGGCATGCAGGCCAGGAGCATTGGCCCGGCGGGGATGAGCGGTCGAATCGCATCCATCGACGCGGTGGAATCAGACCCGAACGTGGTTTATGTGGGAGCCGCCACGGGAGGGCTCTGGAAGTCGGTCAACGGTGGACAGACCTGGACGCCACTCTTCGATGAACAACGAGTGTTGGGAATCGGTGCCGTCGCGGTGTTTCAACCCAACCCGGACATCGTTTGGGTGGGTACCGGAGAGGGCAACCCTCGAAACAGCGCCGGTGTAGGGGCGGGCATCTACAAGAGCCTGGACGGTGGAAACACCTGGTCCTTGCTTGGCCTCGAGCAGTCGGAGAGGATTCACCGAATCGTTCTCCACCCCACCGATCCCGACATCGTCTACGCCGGAGTCATGGGCCCTGCGTGGTCTGACGGCGGCCAGAGGGGTGTTTACAAGACCACGGATGGGGGCGCGACGTGGCGTCAGGTGCTTTTTGTGGATCAGAAGACCGGGGTCAGCGACCTCGTCATGGACCCGACCAACCCGGAGAAGCTACTGGCCGGAATGTGGGAGTTTCGGCGATGGCCCTGGTTCTTCGAGTCAGGTGGCCCGGGAAGCGGCCTCTTTGTCACGCACGATGGGGGTGAAGGTTGGGAACGGCTCTCGGCCGATGAGGGATTGCCCGAAGGGAACCTCGGACGAATTGGTCTCTCCTTCTCCTCGAGCGATCCTGAGGTCGCCTACGCGCTTGTCGAAGCGGAACGGAGTGCTCTCCTTCGCTCCGACGATGGTGGCCTCACATGGGGAACCGTAAACGACGACGAGGGCGTAGCCTCCCGGCCGTTCTATTACACCGACATTTTCGTCGACCCGGAAAACGAGCTCAGGCTCTTCAACCTCCATTCCAGGATCATGAGATCGGAGGATGGAGGACAGAGCTTCGAAAACATCAGCGGCGACGTGCACTCCGATTTTCATGCCCTGTGGATCGATCCCAACGACTCTCGCCTTATGTACGTCGGCACCGACGGCGGAGTGTACGTGACCCGGGACCGAGGGGACCATTGGCGGTTGGTGGACAACCTTCCAGTCGGTCAGTTCTACCATGTCAGCGTCGACATGGAGACACCGTACAACGTCTACGGAGGCATGCAGGACAATGGGTCCTGGCGAGGCCCCTCGGACTCATGGGAGAACGGGGGGATTCGGAATTACCACTGGAAGGAAGTGGGATTCGGAGACGGCTTCGGGACTCTCATCGATCCCACCGATCCGACCTTCGGGTACTCTATGTCTCAAGGCGGGGGTCTCGTCCGTTTCGATCTTCGCACCGGAGAGCGAAAGGGCATCCGTCCCTGGGCCCCGGACGGCGTGAACCTTCGGTTCAACTGGAACGCCGCCATCGCCACCGATCCCTTTGAGGTCGGGACCATCTACTATGGGAGCCAGTTCGTCCACAAATCCCCGGACCGAGGGGCGAGTTGGCAGATCATCAGCGGCGACCTCACCACCAACGATCCCGAGAAGCAGAGGCAGGCCGTGAGCGGAGGGCTCACACGAGACGCCACCGGGGCTGAGAACCACACCACAATCCTCACGATCGCCCCGAGCCCGGTGGAAGCCGAGGTGATCTGGGTGGGATCCGACGACGGGTTGGTCCATGTGACACGGTCGGGAGGAGGAGACTGGACGGAGGTGGGGGAGCGGGCTCGGGACGTTCCTGAAGGCACGTGGATTCCTCACATCGAGGCATCGAGGCACGAGGCAGGGGTGGCCTATGTCGTTTTCGAGGACCATCGAAGGGGGAACTGGGAGCCCTACATATTTCGGGTCGAAGAGTACGGCCGGCGTTGGCGCAGGATTGCGGACGAGGACGACCTCTGGGGTTTTGTCCACACCATCGAAGAAGATCCGATCAATCCCAATCTCCTCTTCGTCGGGACGGAGTTCGGATTGTACTTCAGCCTGGACCGGGGTGAAGAGTGGCACCCCTGGCGTCATGGTTTTCCGCCAGCCCCCGTTCGTTCTTTGGTGGTCCATCCTCGCGACCACGATCTGGTCGTCGGGACCCACGGCCGGGCGATTTATGTCATCGATGATATCCGGCCCCTGCGAGAGCTGGCAGGGACCCAAGGCCTCCTGACCCTGCCCCTCCACCTCTTCGAGCCCCCTGCCGCATACCTCCGGAGTGTCTCGGCGGTGGACGGATACCATTTCGCCGCCGATGCCATGTTCAGAGGTGAAACAAGGCCGGTGGGGGCAATGTTCACCTACGCGGTCGGGGGAGGGACTCCGGACCAAAACGCTACCCTCGATATCCTGGATTTGGACGGGGACGTGATTCGGTCCATGGAGGTGCCGGTCGAGAGGGGCCTCAACCGGGTGGTTTGGGACCTGAGGGAGACGAACCCGTTCGGGGAGGAGAGGTCTGGCGGACGGTTTCAGCCTACCGGCCCAGAAGTGCTCCCAGGCACCTATGAGGTGGTGTTGAGATCCGGAGGCGCCGAGTCCTCCTCACGAGTTGAGGTCCTCCCCGACCCACGGGTGGATATCCCGATGGCGGAACGCATCGCGAAGAGGGAGGCTGTTCAGGAGGCGTCCGCAGTACTCGCCACGATCCAGGACCTGCAGGATCGCCTCCGATCGATCCACGAGGGGTTGGACGGCCTGGAAGCCCTCTATGGCGGCCGGACCGATCAGCAGATCGTGGAGCTCAGATCCCTTGGCGACTCTATCGGGGCCGAAGCGACGGAGATCGAGGACAGGGTTGAATCGCTCAGCCGAAGCTCGCGGCAACTCTACTCCCTGTCCTCCACTCGAGATGCCCCCACGGAGTCGGACCGTATCGCGCTGTCTCAGGCGGCAGAGGCCCTGGGCAGTGTGGTCTCACGGTTCAACGCTTTCCTCAGTGGACGGGTGGGCGACCTCAGGCACGCCCTCGATGCAGCGGGGATCACCGCCCTCCCGAACATCCGCCCCGTGGCCAGGAGGACGGGAGGTTGATCCCATCGAATCCGCTTCGGGCATCACCGGAGCCGTGACCGGCGGAAGCCGACGCGAGAGGTGGAGGATTCTGGCGGTCCTCTCTCTGGCGGAGCTCCTGGCCATGTCGGTCTGGTTTACAGCCAGTGCCATCGGGCCGGAGCTCCAGCTCGAGTGGGGTTTGTCAGCCTCGCAGCTCGGTTGGCTGACCACGGTGGTTCAACTGGGGTTCGTTGCCGGGACGGCTTGCGTGGCCCTGTTGAACCTGGCGGATATCGTTCCCTCCAAGCTCCTCTTCTCTTCCACCGCGGTCCTCGCCGGCATTTGCAACGGCCTTCTATTGCTGACGGGCTCCTTTTCCCTCGCCCTCCCGGCTCGGTTCATGACGGGGTTCTTCCTCGCAGGCGTCTATCCCCCCGCCATGAAGATGATTGCCACCTGGTTTCGGGACGGGCGGGGAATGGCCATCGGTACCGTGGTGGGGGCGCTGACCGTTGGGAAAGCAACGCCCTACCTCCTCAAGGCCCTGCCCGCCCTGAGCCTCTCCTGGGTTGTCGGTGGAGCGTCCATCGCCGCGGTCACGGCGGGTGTCCTGGTGCTTTTTTTCTATAGAGACGGGCCCTTCCCATTTTCGCGGGCGCCGTTCTCATGGGGCCTGGTCCACCGGGTCCTGGCCCATAGACAAACGCGGCTGGCCACCCTTGGCTACCTGGGGCATATGTGGGAGCTCTACGCCATGTGGACCTGGGTCCCCGCCTTCCTCCTGGCCAGCGCGGCCACCGGCGGGGGAGAAGCGGGCCCTGGCATTGTCGAAGTCGCCTCCTTCGGTGCCATTGCGGCCGGCGGCCTCGGGTGCGTTTGGGGTGGCTGGGCCGCCGATCGCTTCGGCAGAGAACGGGTGGTGAGCTTGGCCATGGGGATCAGCGGCCTCTGTTCACTGGCTGTAGGTCTCTTCTTCGGCTGGAGTTTCTGGATCTTGGTTCCCATGGTATGGATCTGGGGCTTCTTCGTCGTGGCGGACTCGGCTCAATTCAGCGCCATGGTGACGGAGGTCGCGCCCCAGGAAGCAGTGGGTACCGCCCTCACCCTTCAAACATCGTTGGGGTTCCTCCTCACCATGGTGACGATTCAAGGACTACCCCTCCTCACTTCGGCGGCGGGGTGGGCCTGGACGTTCCCCGTCCTCGCTTTGGGTCCGGCCTTCGGTATCGGAGCGATCATGAGGCTATCCCGGCTCAGGCAGGCTCCGGCGGGTCCGCGTCGGCCCGGAGGAGGCGTTTGACGCCAAGGGTCAGCACCGGGACCACATAGATCAGAAGGAACACCCAGGTCAGGGTACCATACCCCCGGGCAATCAGATCAACCAAACCCACCCCCGCCAACAGGGTGCCGAACAGGAGAAGGCCCACAGCCATGAAGGGTCGTGCCAGCTTCGGCAACTCCAACCCCTTCTCCCGGAATGCGTTGGCCAGGCGCTCGTTCATCCCATGGATGAGTCCCGCTCCGGTTTCGATCAGAGTGCCGAACAGGACGACCTGAAAGGCGATCTGAAAACTCCGGGAGCCGAGGAGCTCGAGCAGGAAGTTGGCCGGCACCGCCCGATCCAGGACTTCAGGGTACTGGCCCACCATGGCCAAGTAGAAAAGAAGGCCGGGAACCATGGCGATGGGCCCTGCGAGAGCTCCGGCCAGGACCGTCTCCTTCCGGTGCTTGAGGTGCCGAATCGGAAAGAGCAGGGGAGGGATGAGGGCGATGTTGTAGGCCGCGTAACGAACCCCGGCCACTCCCCAACTCCCCAGCTCACCTGGAGCCTGAAGTGTGGAGAGAATCTCCCCGCCAAAGCGGCGGAAGCACCATACGAACAGGGTCAAATAGGCGAGGTAGAGGACCACCGACCAACCCGCCATGGCCTGTTCGATGAGTCGGCTCCCCCCCAGGACCAGGGCTCCGACCGCCACCATGATACCCACAACCCCCAGCCAGTAGGGCACTCCGAAAGTCTCCTCCAGAAGTGAGCCCGAGGCGGCGGCTATTACGGCGAGAACCAAGAGCATGAACAGGAGGTAGGCCACCTCGTAAACGACCCAGCCCCGGCCGAGAAGTCCCTTGAAGAATGTTCGGTAATCGAAGGTCCCCGCCACCCGTGCCAGCTCATAGGTTACGATGCAAACCGAGCTCCAGACTACCGTAGCGAGGGCCATGGCCAGGAGCCCTCCTCTTGGGCCCTCCATAAGAAAAAACTCCGCCAACTCGCGCCCCGTTCCATAGCCTCCGGCGATGACGACGGATTGGAAAACGAACCCGGGTAGGAGGATTCGGCGAAGGAAGGAAAGGCGACCCATAAACCCCCACTGGAAAAGGTGACAGAGGTATTCTTGGCTGAGGTCCCATCCTTGGGCAACCGCGAACGGAAGAATCAGGAACCCATAAAACGCCGCCCAACGCATTCCGGACGTTAAGGAAACATTTGCCTTCGTCCGGCAACCTGGTGTAACTTCGCCCCAAATACGCCGCTGGATCCTGGCATTCCTTCCAGAGCGAGGCTTCTCCATGCGATCTCTTCGTCTTTGTCTTTTCGGATTTTTCTTCGTGGGTCTTCTTGGCTTCCTTGTACCTCTTTCCGCCCAGCAGGGGACCCTGACCGGAATCGCCATGGACGTTGAGACGGGCCAGCCGATCGTCAACGTCCAGATCTCTGTTCAAGGGATGGGGCAAGCCACGGGGGGACTCTCGAACGACACAGGGCGCTACACGCTCCAACTTCAGGCCGGCACGTATACGATCGTGGCGCAGTTCCTCGGGTATGTCACCTCCACCTATGAGGACGTCGAGATTACTGCCGGAGGGACTACGGCCCTGGATATCCGGCTCACCTCTACGAGGGTGGCCCTCGATCCCATCGTGGTCACGGCTTCCCGGGGCCAGGGTGAGCGAAATCTGGATGCTCCCGCTACGACGTTTTCGGTGGGGGCGATCGAGATTCAGGAGCGGTCGGTCCAGACACCGGTTGACCATCTTCGTACGGCACCTGGCGTGGACATCATCACCGAGGGGATCCAGTCCACCAATGTGGTGGTGCGGGGGTTCAACAACATCTTCAGCGGGGCCCTCCATGCCCTGACGGACCATCGCTTGGCCGGCGTACCCTCCCTTCGAGTGAACCTCCTGCACTTTATCCCGTCGAATAATGAAGACATCGACCGGATGGAGGTCGTCCTCGGGCCCGGGTCGGCCCTCTATGGACCCAACACGGCCAACGGGGTCCTTCACATCCTTACTCGTTCACCTCTGGACTCCGCTTCCGAGGGGACGATCGTGAGTCTCGGGGGAGGCGAGCGATCCGTTTTCCAGGGGTCCTTCCGGTCGGCCTACCTGGTGAATCGTCGCCTGGGCGTAAAACTCTCCGGTCAGTATTTGAGGGGGAATGAGTGGGAGTACACGGACCTGGGTGAATCTGCGGCTCGACAGGCCGCGGTGGACAACCCTTCGGACTGCCAGACAAAGCTCGTTCAGAGAGGGTACGGCATGCCGATAGCCGCCCTGGGCTGTACCCGAGTCGGTCAGCGAGACTTCGACCTGGAACGTTACGGCCTCGAGGCCCGTGCGGACTACCAGTTCTCTGAAGATGGTACGGTGATCCTCACCTATGGCAGAACCTCGGCAAGTGGGATCGAGTTGACTGGCCTGGGCGCTGGGCAAACCGAAGACTGGATCTACCAGTTCTTCCAGGCTCGCATGAATACGGGTCGGTTCTTCGCCCAAGCCTACTACAACACCAGCGACGCCGGGAACAGTTGGCTCCTCCGGGACGGCGTGCCTCTGGTGGACCAGTCCAAACTATTTGTGGCCCAGGCCCAGCACGGGCTCAGTATTCTCGATGGCCGGCAGGACTTCACTTATGGGGTGGACCTCTTCCGGACCCGACCGGATACGAAGGGCACGATCAACGGCGTCTATGAGGACGAGGACGACATCGACGAGTGGGGAGCATACCTCCAGTCGAAGACCGAACTCTCACCCATGCTCGACCTCATTCTGGCTGCAAGGGTCGACGACCACTCCATGCTCCCGGAAAGGGTTTGGTCACCCCGGGCAGCGATAGTCTTCAAGCCCAACGACGACAACAGCCTCCGGTTCACCTACAACCGGGCCTTCTCGACCCCCAGCACTCTAAACCTTTTCCTGGATATCTCCGCTGGGGCGGCCCCCAACGAGCAACTGGCGGCCCTGGGGTACACCGTGAGGGCTCATGGGACAGGGTCGGATGGTTATTCGTTCCAGAACCCCGACGGCAGCCTGAAAGGAATGCGCTCCCCCTTCGCCCCCGGTTTCCTGCCGGCTGACCCGTCGGTCATGTGGCAGCTGGCCATGGGGGTCCTCCAAGCTCAGGTCGCATCGGGCGGGCTGCCGGCCGAGCTGGCCGGACTGCTTCCGGTCCTTGGCAGCCTATCGCCGACCTCCAGCGACATCGGCGTGATGCTCCTGAACGCCTCGAGCGGGATCATCTCGCCGGCTGAAACGACGACGATTCCCGCAGTACCGGGAATGAGAGAGAGCTATACCGAGACCTTCGAAGTAGGCTGGCAGGGGATTCTTGGACAGAAGCTGGGGATCTCCGCGGACGTCTACTTCAC
>JABDNZ010000273.1 GCA_013043565.1 Gemmatimonadota bacterium
CAGTATCGGCACCGGGGCGGGCATCCACCCCGTCTTCCCGGCGGTCATCGATCCCTCCGCCGGCGGTCTCGTCCGTTTGGTCTTTCTCCCTCATCTCCACCGGTCCTCTCCGTTTGGCTCGAAGTGAAGTTTGACCGGATCTCAGGTTGTTTTCAAGGATCCTTGCCCGAACCAGGTTGATTTTCCGGCTGGAAATCCCCACCCTCTGAGCCGACTGCGGCCTTGCCTCTACCAGGCCGAATGGGCCCTCACCCATGTGGAGCCTCCAACGATGGAACCCTCGCTAGATCCACTCTTTAATCCTGAGGCTGTGGCGGTGATCGGCGCAAGCCGAAACCCAGGAACCATCGGATACCAGATCGTGGACAATCTGGTCAGCCACGGATACCAGGGCGTCGTCTACCCGGTGAATCCCTATGCCCGGGCGATCCACTCCCTCCCGGCTTATCCTTCCATCTCCGAGGTCCCGGGACCCGTGGACCTTGCGGTGGTCGTGGTACCGAAGGAATTCGTCCTGAAGGTCGTGGACGAGTGCGGGGATCAGGGGGTCAAGGCGGTGGTCGTGATCTCAGCCGGATTCCGGGAGGTTGGCGGAGAAGGCCGTGGGCGGGAAGAGGTCCTCCTCGAGATCGTCCGACGCCACGGAATGAGGCTAGTGGGTCCCAACTGCATGGGGGTCATGAACACATCTCCGGCCGTCCGGATGAATGCCACGTTTGCCCCGACCATGCCGCCCGCCGGAGCCACGAGCTTCCTCAGTCAGTCCGGAGCCCTGGGGGTAACGATCCTGGACTATGCGGCAGAGTATGGTATCGGGATCCGCCAGTTCGTCTCGATCGGCAACAAGCCTGATGTCAGTGGAAACGATCTCCTGGAATACTGGGAAGATGACGAAGGGACCCGCCTCATCCTGATGTATCTGGAAAGCTTCGGTAATCCGAAGAACTTCATCCCCCTGGCTCGGCGGATCTCCCGCAAGAAACCCATCGCTGTAGTCAAATCCGGCCGGACCGCTGCCGGGGCAAGGGCCGCGTCCTCCCATACAGGGGCCCTGGTGGGAACCGACCTCGCCATCGATTCCATCCTGGCTCAGTGTGGAGTTCTGAGAGCTGAGTCCATCGAAGAGCTCTTCGATCTCGCTATGGCTTTCGAAGATCTCCAAACCCCGGCTGGAAACCGGGTCGCCATCGTCACCAATGCCGGAGGCCCGGGGATCATCATCGCCGATACCTGTGAGTCGGCTGGGTTGGATGTGGTAGAGCTGGCTCCAAAAACCCAGGCCCGGTTGCGGGGCATTTTTCCTGCGGAGGCCTCGGTCAGGAACCCGGTGGACATGATCGCTTCCGCCACGGGAGAGAGCTATGAGGTCGCACTCAGGATCGTGCTGGACGACCCACGGGTGGACGCCGCAATCGCGGCTTTTGTCCCGCCGTTGGGTGTGAAGCAGGCGGACATCGCCGCGAGCATCGTGGCAGCGGTTGAGGGCAGGCGGGAAAAACCGGTCCTTGCGGTCCTCATGGGCCGAGAGGGTCTTCCCCAGGGGGTCGCGGAACTCAATGCTGCGGGAATCCCGGCCTACCGCTTCCCGGAGTCCGCCGCCAGAGCTCTGGCAGCCATGCATCAACATCGGAGCTGGGCCGACCGTCCCCTCCTGGAGCCGGAGGTATTCGAGGTCGACAGGGTGGCCGTGGAAAAGATCCTGGACGGAGTCGAGGACTCGGGCCGGACACAGCTCACCGAAATCGAAGCTCTTCAGGTCTTCCGTGCCTATGGGATCCCGACCATTCCCTTTCGCGTGGCCAACTCGGAAGAAGAAGCCATCGAATCCGCCGAGGAGGTAGGGTTCCCGGTCGTTTTGAAGGTCCTGTCACCCGATGTCGTCCACAAGACAGACGCCGGTGGCGTCCAGGTCGATCTCCGGTCTGCCGAGGAGGTGGCCAAAGCCTATCGGAGCATCATGGAGTCGGTGCAGAAGTATCACCAGGCAGCCCAGATCTCTGGCGTAATCGTCGAAACCTATGAAAAGAAGGGTCGGGAGGTGATCATTGGAATGTCCTCGGACTCCCGATATGGGCCCATCCTGATGTTTGGTCTCGGCGGGATCTATGTGGAAGCTCTGCGGGACGTCGCGTTCAGGGTCCATCCGGTGACCCGGGTCGACGCAGAGGAAATGATCAGGGCAATTCGTGGGCTTCCGCTTCTCGAAGGAGTACGTGGTGAGCCGGGGGTCGATCTGGACACCCTTTCCGAGGTAATCCAGAGAGTCTCCCAGTTGGTGGGGGACCACGATCGGATAGAAGAAATGGACCTGAACCCCTTTCTCGCGGTCGAGTCCGGCGGGATGGCCGTGGACGCCAGGATGGCACTGCGTTCGGAATAATCTGTTTCCGCCGCTTCCGAACCCAGATAAATTGAGAAGAGGCACATCCACTCCACGGGAGCCGGAATGACTCAGGAGGTTCAACCAAAGTTGAAGGCGGTCAGGGAGTATTCTCAACTCCTCAGGATCCAGGAGCGCCTGCTGTCGATGCTCCAGGAAGCCCTGGACGAGATTGGAGCGCCCACGACCCAGAATCTTTTGAGGCAACTCAGGAACCAGACAGGGAGTACTGCCCCTGAGGATTTCGGACGCATCGCCAGTTCGGTGGAGGGAGCCATCCGGGATCTCAAGCTCTTCCAGTCCGACATCCAAAAAGAGTTCCTGGCTGATCGGAGCGAAGTCTCCGTTGAGGGAGTCTCCAACCTACCTGCCCCGCTGGCCCGATTCCTAGCCGAGCGGACAACAAACGAGCGGTTTTCCTACGAGGTCCGCCAAGACCCTGTCAGAGGGTGGATCATCGCGTGGAAGGAGTACACGGCGGAAGGAATTGTCCGAGGTTTCGGCCAGTTCTACGAAAGGCCCTACGCCTGGCTGGAGGAGTGATCCGGCTACTTCCCGGACCCCCTTTCCCGAGCCGTCGATCCTCCCTTCGCCTCCAGAACAGACACCGTCTCCTCTCCATAGAACATCCCGATGTATTTCGCCTGGATGGGGGTCAGGCGCCTTACGGCCCAAACCAGATGAACGTGGTTCGGTTCTTTGGGCTTCGAGAGGAGTTTGAGCCCTACTTCTTCTGGAAGGCGGTTTCCCTTCCGGTTGTTACACGGGGAACAACTCGCTACCACATTCCGCCAGGTGTTCCCTCCCCCTCTGGAGAGCGGCAGGATGTGGTCCCTGGTCAGGAACTGCCGGCCTCGGAGCTCGCTCCGATGCCTCCCGCAGTACTGGCAAGAATAGTTGTCGCGGGCGAAGAGGAAAGTATTCGTGACCTGACGCCTGAAGCGTCTGGGCACCTGAACGAAACGAACCAACCTGATCACGAGGGGGAACGGGACCTCGGTCCGCTCCGATCGAAAGGCCCGGGCGTCATCGGCCTCCAGCAGTTCCGCCTTCCGGTCCAGGACCAGGCGCACCGCCCGCCGCACTGGAACGACGGTCAAAGGCTCATAGGAAGCGTTTAAGGCCAGGCATCCCATAGTAACGATTCGTGGTTCACTGGATCGAGGTCCTCGAGACTCACTCTCGAGCCCCCTCAGGTACTACCTGAGACCCCGCGGACGGGGGATTTGTTCGGATAATATTCGGGAAAAATGCCGCATGCAATGGTTTCCCCCGGGACGAGGAGGCTACAGGAGGGCTGCTGGATCTCGGTCGATCACGACCCGGACATCCCGTCCCTTGGGCCGGTGCCCCTCCAAATAGGACCGAAGCATCCTCCCCAAGGCGGCAGGTGAGGGCGAACGGAGGAGAAAGTGCCAGCGCCACCGGCCGTGAAGCTTTTCGATGGGGGCAGGTGCAGGTCCCACGAGCTCCATTTCGGAAGTGCCTTTCGGGAGCCGGGCCCGGATCCAAGCCGCGCTGCGTTCGGCCTCTCCCGCCGCTTCGTCGGCCGACGGACTACTGACCAGGACATTGGCCAAGCGGGAAAGGGGCGGGTACCGGGGAGTTTCCCTCTCCTTGAGCTCTCGGGTCGCAAACGTCTCAAAATCATGATCCAGAGCTGCTTTCACGGCGAAGTGCCCCGGAATGGAGGTTTGGATGAGTACTTCCCCTCCCAGTTTCCCTCGGCCGGTACGGCCGGCAACCTGACTGAGCAACTGGAAGGTCCGCTCGCTCGCCCGAAAATCCGGCAAGTGGATCCCCACATCGGCGTTGATGACCCCCACCAGCGTCACCCGGGGGAAGTCCAAGCCCTTTGCGATCATCTGGGTCCCGAGGAGGATATCGACCTCCCCACGACCGAACCGGCCCAGGATTTCCTGATGTGCCCACTTCCCCGATGTCGTGTCCACATCCATTCGGGCAATCCGAGCCTTCGGGAAGGCCTCGGCCACCACCCGCTCGACCTGCTCTGTCCCCAATCCCCGGAAGCTCAGGTCATCGGACCCACATCGGGAACAGGTTTTGGGTTGGGGCTCTTCATGGCGGCAGTGGTGGCATAGAAGGCGGCCGGTGAGTCGATGAAACGTCAAGGATATGGAGCACCGCAGACACCGCCATACCTCACCGCATTCGCGGCATTGGACAAAATTCGAATAACCGCGACGGTTCAGGAGGAGGATGACCTGTTCCTCACGACGGAGGCGGCTCCGAATACCGTCAACGAGCTCTGCGGAAAGAACGCCGCGGCCGGCATCCGCTTTCGACCGGCCCCTACCCCCCTTCTCTGTTCTCCAAAGGGCCTTCAGATCGATCACCCGGACGGGGGGCAGGGTCCCTCCCCCGACCCTTCGAGGCAAGGAGAGGAGTCGGAATTTGCTTTTCTGGGCATTTCGCCAACTCTCCAGTGACGGGGTGGCGCTCCCCAGGACACAGAGCGCCCTGTTCATCCTGGCTCGAACGATGGCCACGTCTCGAGCCTGGTAACGGGGGCCCTCGGACTGTTTGTAGCTCCCGTCATGTTCCTCGTCTACGATAATCGCACCCAGGTTCGGTATGGGCGCAAACACGGCGGACCGAGCACCCACCGCAACCCGCTTCTCTCCCGACCTCAGCTGTCTCCAGGCGTCGAACCGCTCCCCGACCGACAACGCCGAGTGCAGCACCGCAACTTGGTCCCCAAAATGGGCTCTGAACCGAGCCACGGTTTGAGGGGTCAAGGAGATTTCCGGGACGAGGACGATCGCCCCCCTTCCCCCTTTTTGGACCACGTCTTTCAGGATCTCGATGTAAACGAGCGTCTTCCCGGATCCGGTGACGCCGTGCAGAAGGGCTGGCATGACCGTGTCCGCCTCCAGCATTTCCCGCAGAGCGGAGAGTACAGAAGATTGGTCCTCTGTAGGGGAGTGCCGTTCCGGATCGGTTCGTTGGTGAGTCTTGAAGGGGTCCCGGATGACCTCGGCATCCTCCACGACGACCATCCCCTTCTCTTCCAACCCGCTGACCACGGAGCGACTGAACCCACCCTGCCGAAGGAACGGCCCCAGCTCGGCCGAGCCGCCGCTGCTCTCCAGAGCCTCATACGCTTCTCGCTGGCGCGGGGCCCTCCCGAAGGTGTCCTCCCGAAGGCCGAGATCCTCGAGCCAGGTCTCCAGTCTGACGATCCGCCGCGTCCGGATCGGTGGATCGCGAGGAGGAACGGTCTCGTGACGGACCAACTTCCGGACGGTCAGACTCCTGATCTCCGGCCAGATGGAACCCATGCCTAGGGACTTTCTGAGCGTGCCTATTCTCCTCGGCCTTCCCTCATTCAGAAGGGCTTCAAAGAGCTTCTTTTCTCGGGGTTTGAGGGGCCCCGGGCTTTGATCCTGGAGACTCAGGTAATCCCGGGAGGAATCGCTCAGGACGGAAGGTAGGGCAGTCCTTAGGACCATTCCGAGAGGCGCCAGATAGTAGTCGGCGATCCACCTGGCCAGCTGAAGGAGATCGGGGGGGACCGAAGGCTCCCCGTCGAGGACATCGTGGATGGGACGGAGGTCGGTCCGTTTGCCCGCCTCTCCAGGCCCCACGACCCAGCCTACTCTCTCCTGGCGCCGAAAAGGCACAAGCACCCGGGTCCCGTCCTCCGGCAGGGGGCCATCCGTCAGGTAGGTAAAGGTGGAATGGATTGGGATTGGAAGAGCGACTTCCACGGGTCTAGCGCCCACTTCAACCCTCCTGCTCGTCCTCTGACCCAAAAAGCGGAAGGCCGGAGGTCTGGTAATCGCCGTCCAGAGCTTCCCCTCTCTTCGTCGTCCCGTCCACGGAAGGCCCGGCTTTTGTCCCCAGGAGAAGGTTCAAACCCAGGATTCGTTCCTTGGTCAGGAGCCTATGAACCTCAACCTCTCTCTGGAAAACGGTCCAGACTCCATTCTTCCAGCCCCACCTGCTTCGAGCTCTTCGAAGAATCCCGAGTTTTTCGTTGAGTTTGAACAACTCCGCGAAGTCCGGGAACGGTTTTCTGGATTTGGACCGGAAGGCTGTCCCCGCATCGATCCAATCCTCCGTGTGGAGCTCGCCGACCCCGGCATCCAGGAGGATACGCCGCAGCTCGACGGCCATGAGCGGCCGGGCGCCCAGATGCTCCGAAAGCACGCCCTTTCGTTCGTCGCTCACCGGCGCCTGCCAGACAAGCTGGACAAGGACCACCCGCCCTCCCGGCCTGGTCACTCGAACCAGCTCCCGGATCGCGTCTTCCGGGGCGGCCGTGGCAGCGAGCCCTACTTCGCCCATCACGAAATCGAAAGTTTCGTCCCGGAAGGGGAGGTCCGATGGAGGCGCGACCTGAAAAGCTGCATCCTTGGAAAGGCCCGATTCCCTGAAATGAGCCTCGGCCGAGGCGACCAGGTCCGAGTCTTCGTCCACGCCCGTAGCGTAAACCCCATACTCCCGGACGAAGAACTCCAGAGCCACTCCCTTTCCGCAGGCCACACCGAGGACTTCCATGCCAGGGGACAGGTCGGTCAAGCGACCGATCTGCCGGTAGAGATCCTCACCGCCCGGGGGGAACAACCGGCGGGGACTCAGACGGACCAGGTCTAACATGGAAGGGGACCGAGGCCCGGTCCCCTTCTTCAACGTCTGGTCCGATTCAGAGGATGAGGTCAGAAGGGCATCTCCTCTGCGGCCTTCAGTTCCCGGAGGGCCTGGTCCAGTACCGACTCCTCTTCCGGGGACAGGGCCTTCGCCGGTTTGGGCTCGACTTCCCTCAGAGTGCGGAAGCGCCGAAGGACCAACACCACTCCTACCAACCCGACCAGCAGGGCGAAGGGAGGCATGAGCCAGGCAAACAATCCGCTGCCTCGGGCCCGAGGAACGGCCCTATACTCTTCCCCATAGGCTCCAAGCATCCAACTCACGATGCTATCTGAGGGCATCCCACCGTGGGCCAGGGCCTGGAGCGAATCACGCAGCATCTTGGCCTGGGGAGTGGGGCAAACCTCCAACATGAGGCCAGGGCAATACGGTGACTTCAGCCGACTGATGGCGGCGTCACCCTCCGGATGGGCCTGTATCGGATCGCCCGGAATGGGCAGACCCTGGGCCTGGGCCGGAAGGGCCGGCACAACTGCGAATAGGAGGGCCGCAATAGCCCAAACTCTGTTGACCATCACCCATCCATTTGTGATAAGACCAAGATTCGAAGGCGAGGATTGCTGCCCCCGGACGATCAGCCGACAGACCCAATCTACCCCAATGAAGTTGGAAAGGGCCACAGGATCCTGACGGATCAGGCATCCGAATGGAGGTAGAGTTACCGTTTCCCCGCCAGGGTCAAGCAGTGCCGGGAGGATTCAGGCCGGCCAAGGCCCTTACCACCGACACGGTCCCCGACCCGACGCTGTCCGGGACGTAACCGCCCTCCATAAGGACCACCAGCCGGCCATCAGCCGTCCGGTCCGCCGCTGCCATCAAATCCCGTGTAAAGCCGTGGAGGTCCTCCGGCTCTAGCTCCTGTCCTCCGAGAGGGTCTCCTCTCAGAACGTCGAAGCCCGACGAGATGAAGACAAACTCCGGCTCGAACCTGGCC
>JABDNZ010000213.1 GCA_013043565.1 Gemmatimonadota bacterium
AGGACCTTTGAGGCCATGCGCCTCGGAGATATCGGACCGGTGGCCCTTGCGGCCCTCCTGGTGGTCCTGGTGGGGATTACGGCCGGGGTGGTGGCCATGACCATGGGCGCCCGGAAGATCCCGGTCCAGATCCCGAGGAAAGTGGTAGGGCGGGGACGGATCCAGGAGGGGCAGAAGAGCTTCATTCCTCTCAGGGTGAACTCGGCCGGGGTCATGCCCATCATCTTCGCCCAGGCTTTTGTGGTGGTCCCCGGGACGATGGCGGCCTTCTCGAGCCTCCCGTTCCTGCAAACCCTGGCGGACCTCTTCCAGCCAACCACGACGGTCTATTACGTCACCTATGGCCTTCTCATCGTCTTCTTCACGTATTTCTATACGGCCATCATCTTCAACCCCGTTGATCTGGCTGAAAACCTGAAGAAACAGGGAGGGTTCATCCCCGGCGTGAAGCCGGGTGCCCGGACCGCCGAGTATATCGACCGGGTTCTGACTCGGGTCACCCTTCCCGGATCGATCTATCTGGCCCTCATCGCATTGGTCCCGTTCTGGATCTTCCGGATTTTCAACATTCAGACCTTCTTCTTCGGAGGGACAGGCCTCCTCATCGTCGTGGGTGTGGCTTTGGATACCGTCCAGCAGGCGCAGCAGCACTTGATGCTCCGCCACTACGATGGGTTCATGAAGAAAGGGCGGGTGAAGATGCGGGGGCGCGGTCGCTATATGTAGCCTCTGGCGCCGTCCTCGGTCCCTTGGGTGCACGCCCACGGTTTCCGAGCCGGCGCTTCTTCTTTGAGATAGGTGGCAGCTGCAGAACCATAGGGAGAACGGCATGAACGTGATTCTTTTAGGCCCTCCTGGGGTGGGAAAAGGCACCCAGGGGGTCCTTTTAGCTGAGGGGAAGAGCTGGAAGCACCTTTCCACGGGAGACATCCTCAGAGCCAACCGGCGGGAGGGAACGCCTCTCGGACAGGAAGCGCAGAAGTACATGGACGCCGGGGAGTTGGTGCCCGATGAACTCATTGTGGCCATGGTCAAAGACACCCTGGCTGCCATGCCCTCGGACCAGGGAGTGCTTTTCGACGGCTTCCCCCGGACGGTTCCTCAAGCCGAGGCGTTGGACGTAGCCCTGGAAGATCTCAACCGCAATGTCGACCGGGTCGTCGTCCTCGAGGCCGATGACGACGTGCTTGTGAAAAGGCTTTCCGGTCGCCGGAGTTGCCCCGACTGTGGCAGCGTGTTCAACGTCTACATGAACCCGCCCGCCCTTGAAGGCACCTGCGATAAGTGCGGTGCCGATCTCGTTCACCGTCCCGACGACAATCCGGAGACGGTCCAGAATCGTCTGACGGTCTATGCCGAGCAGACCGAGCCCCTCATCCGGTTTTACGAGGGTAGGGAAGGCGTGATGTTGAAAATTCCCGGCGTGGGATCCGTGGAGGAGATTCAGAACGGGATTCTGGCGGCCCTTTAGGGTCTGTCCCGAGCCCGCTTCTGTCTTCCGGTCTTCGGTAGAACGGTTACGCAATGATTCAGCTCAAGACCGAGCGAGAGATCGAGATCATCGCACGAGGAGGGGCGATCATCTCGGACCTCTTCCAGGAGGTCGAGTCGCTGATTCGGCCCGGGGTGAGCACGGGAGAGCTGAATAAGTTCGCCGACGAGTTCATCTGCTCCTACGAGGGTGCCGTGCCGGCCTTCAAGGGTCTGTACGGCTTTCCAGGGAGCGTCTGCACGTCGGTGAACGAGGAAGTGGTCCACGGGATCCCCAGTTTCCGCCGGGGGCTGAACGAAGGGGACATCATCTCCATCGATGTCGGTGTGAAGATGGAGGGGTGGTTCACGGACTCGGCCCGGACCTTCCCGGTGGGCGAGGTCGACGACGCCACCGGGCAGCTTCTGAAGGTCACGGAGGAGGCCCTCTATCTCGCCATGGAAGCGGCCGTGGTGGGAAACCATGTGGGGGACATCGGAGCCGCCGTCATGGCTAGAGTCGACGGGACCGGCTACGGGATCATCCGGGACCTGGTTGGACACGGTCTCGGGAAAGAGCTCCACGAGGAGCCCCAGGTGCCCAACGTCGGCAAGGCCGGGCAAGGCCCGCCTCTCATGGACGGGATGGTGCTGGCCATCGAACCGATGCTCGGCGCCAGCACCGACCAGATCCGGACCCTGGATGATCGATGGACGGTCATTTCAGCCGATCGGGGGCGTTCAGCCCACTTCGAGCACACGGTGGCTGTGACGCAGGATGGCCCCAGGGTGCTGACCGGTTCGGTTCCTGAAGAGTACGAGGTTCTCCAGGGACCGGCGGTCAACCGAGGGGTAGGCGGAATCTGATGGTGGGGCGGATAGAACAAACGACCGAGAACCCCCTTGAATTGCTGGCTTTCGGTGTCTTGAGGGGTCGCAGTGTTTCGGTTATACTTCTAAGCTCTGTAATTAACGAACCGGGGTGATTCCCATGAAGGTACGCGCGAGTGTCAAACCGATCTGTGAGCACTGCAAGGTGATTCGTCGCCGTGGAGTGGTTCGGGTCATTTGTAAACGGAATCCTCGCCACAAACAGCGCCAGGGTTAACCCCGGCATTGTCCGTGTGGGGTCGCTAAGTGTTGCTGAGAACCGCTGAGACGAACTGATGGCACGTATTGCGGGTGTTGATCTGCCCAGAGGCAAAAGGATTGAAGTCGCCCTGACCTACATTTACGGGATCGGGGGTACTCGCGCAGGCAAAATTTTGGACGCCTGCGGTGTGGATCCGAGCCGGCGGGCCCAAGATCTGAACGACGAGGAGATCAATCTCCTCAGGAAGCAGATCGAAGGGGAGTACAAGGTGGAAGGAGCCCTTCGGACTGAGACCTCCATGAACATCAAGCGCCTGATGGACATCGGGTCCTATCGGGGACTCCGCCACCGCAGGGGGCTTCCCGTCCGTGGGCAGCGGACGCACACCAATGCCAGGACCCACAAGGGCTCCAGGCGACCCATCGCTGGTAAGAAGAAGGCTCCGAAGAAATAGTAAGCTCCCTGGGCGAGGGCGTCCGGCCGCTTGGTCGTGATCCCCTCTTTCCAGGTGATCGAGGGGAGTCGTCGAAGCGCATCAAGGAAGGCTACGCGTGGCAAAACCAAAGCAGGCTAGAACGAAACGCACGAAAAAGGTGGTGGAAGCCGAGGGCGTCGCTCATATCAAGGCGACCTTCAACAACACTCTCATCACCATCGCAGATACGTCAGGAAACGTGATTACTTGGGCCAGCGCCGGAAAAGCCGGGTTCAAGGGATCCAAGAAATCCACGCCTTTCGCGGCTACGGTGGCGGCAGAGCAGTGCGGCCGAGAAGCTGTGGCCCTGGGTGTGAAGCGTGTCAGCGTGAGGGTTCAGGGACCGGGCTCCGGTCGCGAATCTGCAATTCAAGCCTTGGCGGCAGCGGGAATTCTCATCAAGTCCATCCAGGACGTGACCCCGCTTCCCCACAACGGTTGTCGGCCGCCCAAGAAGCGGCGGGTTTAGGACGACCTCGGAGAATTCAAAGCAGGAAAACGATACGTATAGAGAGGAACGAAGAACAGGATGGCACGTTACAACGGACCTGTTTGTAAACTCTGCCGGCGGGAGGGCCAGAAGCTCTTCCTGAAGGGCACCAAGTGCTATACAGAAAAGTGCCCCATCGAACGGCGAGCCTACCCCCCGGGACAGCACGGTCCGGCCCAGGCTCGGAGACGGAAACAATCCGACTACGCCGGCCAGCTGAGAGAGAAACAGAAGGTCAAGAGGATTTACGGGCTGGGTGAAAAGCAGTTCCGTAACTTGTTCGAAAGGGCTGCGCTCCAGACCGGGATCACGGGGGACAATCTCATCATTGCCCTGGAATCCCGGTTGGACAACATCGTCTTTCGCATGGGCTTTGCCCCGAGCCGGGCTGCTGCACGGCAGCTGGTCAGGCTTCGCCATGTGG
>JABDNZ010000215.1 GCA_013043565.1 Gemmatimonadota bacterium
GGCCTGAACATCTTCCAGACCTCCGTCTTCATATTCTACATCAGCATGGGGAAGATCTCTTCGGGGACCGCACCCATTCTGGTGGAAGGAGCCGAGGGTGTGGTTTATTCGAACCCGCTCCCTCACGTCCTTATCCTCACTGCCATCGTGGTAGGCGTCTCCACCACTGCTGTAGCCCTGGCGCTGGTCGTGCGGATAAAGGAAGCCTACGGGACCGTCGAGGGTGACGAGATCTCAACCCTGGACAACCAGATCCCGTTCTGATGCTCGACCACCTCCCGATCCTCCAGGTTCTCGTTCCTCTCATGGCGGCACCCGTGGCCGCATTGGTCAGAAGAAGGGGAGTGGCCTGGCTTCTCACGGTCCTGGCCACCTGGATCTCGCTGGGAATCGCCCTCCTTCTTCTGCAGAGGGCATCCGAGGCTGGCACGATCCTGTACTCCCTTGGGGGGTGGCCAGCCCCCTGGGGGATCGAGTACCGAGTCGACATGGTGAGCGCTTGGGTCCTCGTCATCGTCTCGGGTGTCGGGGCCGTGGTGGCTCCCTATGCCATCGAGAGCGTCAGGCGTGAGGTCGGGGTGAAGCAGGCTCCTCTCCTCTACAGCGCACTTCTCCTGTGTTTTTCGGGGCTGTTGGGGATCACCATTACGGGGGACGTCTTCAATCTCTTCGTCTTCCTGGAGATCTCATCGATCTCCGCCTACGCCCTCATCGCCATGGGCCCCGATCGGCGGGCTCTGCATGCCGCTTACAAGTACCTGATCATGGGGAGCATTGGGGCCACCTTCATCGTCATCGGAATCGGGATGATGTACATGATGACGGGGACCCTGAACATGGCCGATCTGGCGACCCGGCTGCCGAACGTGGGAGGGCGAACCGTGTCGGTGGCCTTCGCCTTCCTGGCTGTGGGAATCAGCATCAAGCTGGCCCTCTTCCCGCTGCACCAATGGCTTCCCGACGCGTACACCTACGCACCCTCCGCAGTGACGGCCTTCCTGGCCTCCACGGCCACCAAGGTGGCAGTGTATGTCCTGCTGAGGGTCTTCTTCATGGTGTTCGGCGTGGGCTTCGTTTTCGAAACCGTGGCGCTGCGCTGGGTCCTACTCCCCCTCGCTTTGATGGCGGTCCTGTCCGCGTCCCTCACCGCTATCTATCAGGGCAACGTCAAACGCCTCCTGGCCTACTCGAGCGTCGCCCAGATCGGCTACATGATCCTCGGGGTGAGCCTGGTCACGGTGACGGGTCTGACCGCGGGGCTCCTTCACCTCTTCAACCATGCCCTGATCAAGGGCGCACTCTTCATGGCAATGGGTGCGGTCATGTACCGGGTGGGCTCGGTGAGGATCGAAGCCATGCAGGGCTTGGCCAGGCGAATGCCCTGGACCATGGCGGCATTCGTAGCCGGTGGCCTGTCCCTCATCGGCGTCCCCCTTACCGTCGGCTTCGTGAGCAAGTGGTACCTGGTGCTCGGTGCTTTGGAAAGCGGTATGTGGTGGGTCGCCCTCCTGGTCCTCCTCGGTTCATTGATGGCCGTCGTTTATATCTGGAAGGTTGTAGAGACCGCCTATTTCCATGACTTCTTGGGCGACCTCGAAGTCAAGGAGGCTCCTGCCACCCTCCTGATTCCCATGTGGATTCTGGTGGGCGCGAATTTTTACTTCGGCATAAACGCTACCGCGACGGTCGGAGTGGCTCGTCAGGCTGCTCAACTCCTTCTGGGGGTCGGGCGATGACGGCAAACGGAGCCATGTCCGGAGGGCTGGCGGTAATCCTGGCGATCGTCGCTCCCCTGGTAGGTGGTCTCTTCGTCCTGGCGCTGGGAAAGCGCCCAAACCTCCGGGAGACCGCCAGCCTCCTTACAGCCGGGGCCCTCTTCGCCATTGTACTGACCCTATTCCAGCCCGTGATGGCAGGAGAACGACCGGGGATCGTCCTCGCCGAACCGCTCCCGGGGCTCCCGCTCGCCCTGGAGGTGGAGCCTCTGGGTCTGCTCTTCGCCCTGGTCGCCTCCTCTCTCTGGATCGTGACGTCCCTCTATTCTATCGGGTACATGAGAGGGCACCACGAGAAGAACCAGACGCGGTTCTATTTCTTTTTTGCCGTGGCACTGTCGTCGGCCATGGGTGTCGCCTTTGCCGGGAATCTCTTCACTCTCTTCGTCTTCTACGAGGTTCTGACCCTCTGCACATTCCCGCTGGTCACCCACCACCAGACTCCGGCGGCGAAAAAGGCCGGCAGGGTCTACCTGGGCATCCTCCTCACGACGTCGATCGGACTTCAGCTTCTCGCCATCGTCTGGACCTACTTCCTCGCCGGGACATTGGACTTCGAGGCGGGAGGAATCCTCGCGAATCAGGGAGTCTCCAACGCAGCGGCAGCGGGCCTTCTGGCGCTCTATGTCTTCGGGATCGGGAAGGCCGCGGTGATGCCCTTTCATCGCTGGCTCCCGGCGGCCATGGTTGCTCCGACCCCCGTTTCCGCCCTGCTCCATGCCGTGGCCGTGGTGAAGGCCGGAGTTTTTTCCGTCCTCAAGGTTTGCGTGTACGTGTTCGGGTGGGAGTTCATCACGGAGACTGGGGCGTCGGATCTGATCATCTGGGTCGTGGCAGCCACGATCATCCTGGCGTCCCTGCGGGCCTTCACGAAGGACAACCTCAAGGCCCGGCTGGCATACTCCACCATCAGCCAGCTTTCCTACATCGTCCTGGGTGCCCTCCTGGCCAACGAGTGGGGCATTATCGGGGGCGGCATGCACATCGCAATGCATGCCTTTGGGAAGATCACGCTGTTCTTTGGAGCCGGAGCCATCATGGTGGCGGCCCACAAGACGGACGTCAGCCAGATGAAGGGGTTGGGGAGGACCATGCCCATTACCTTCGGCGCCTTTCTGGTGGGATCCCTCAGTATCATCGGACTTCCACCTGCAGGGGGTGCCTGGAGCAAGTGGTTCCTGGGGCTTGGGGCCTTGGAGGCCGGTCAGCTCGGGCTGTTGGGCGTACTCATGCTGAGCTCCCTCCTGAGCCTCGTGTACCTCCTGGAGATCCCCGTGAAGGCGTTCTTTCTTCCCTCGGACGACCCATCCCCTCCGTCCGGGATCAAGGAGGCGCCCCTCCCATCTGTCATCGCCCTCGTCATCACAGCATCGGTCAGCTTGGGGCTCTTCTTTTTCCCTGGGGTCCTCTATGACCTGATGTCGAAGGTGGTCGGACTATGAGCCAGCGGCAGGGGCATGGAAAGCCTCCTCATCCCGATGGGAAGGCCCACATCTGGGACAAGCCCGAAAATGTGAATTGGCTGCTCCGGGTGTTCTATGTCCTTTGCGTGGTGCTGGTGCTCCTGGACCTGATCGTCCATCGGCACATTGCCCACCCCTGGGAGAGGTTTTTCGGGTTCCACGCCTTCTATGGTTTTGTGGCTTGCTGGGTACTGGTTGTGGTGGCGAAGGGGATGCGGAAGGTCTTGATGCGGGACGAGGACTACTACGATGTGGATTGACGTCCCGCCCTTCCTCCCCTTCTTCCTGGGGGCCGGCCTGGTGGCCCTGGCCCCCCGGGGTTGGGCGAGGAATGCCCTACTGCTGGGGATTCCGGTCCTGGGCGGCCTCAACCTCATCGGTATCCAGTCCGGCCCGCACCTGGAGGTTGAAGTCTTCTCCTATACCCTGACCCCGTATGGTGTCGGGACCTTCAGCCTACTCTTCGGCTATCTCTTTCACATCGCGGCGTTTATCGGAAACCTCTTCGCTCTCCACCTTAAGCGGGAGGACGACGACACTCTCCAGCAATCCATGGCCCTCGTCTATGCCGGGAGCGCCCTAGGAGCTGTGTTTGCCGGGGACTTCATCACCCTCTTCATCTTCTGGGAGTTGCTGGCGGTTTCGTCGGTCTTCCTGATCTGGGCCAGGAAGACGGATCGATCGGTCCGGGCGGGTTTTCGATATCTGGTCATCCACGTCCTTTCCGGAGTGCTCCTCCTGGCCGGTGCCCTCATCCGAGTCCACGAAACCGGCTCCATTGAGTTCGGGTTCGTGGGACTCGAGGGGCTTGGCGGATGGCTCATCTTCCTCTCTTTCGGGATCAAGGCTGCCTTCCCACTCCTCCACAACTGGCTCACGGACGCCTACCCGGAGGGAACTCCCACGGGGACGGTCTTCCTCAGCGCGTTCACCACCAAGGTTGCGGTATTCGCTCTTGCCGTGGGGTTCCCGGGCACGGAGCTCCTGATCTACGTCGGCGCCGCCATGACGGCTTTCCCGATTTTCTACGCGGTCATCGAGAACGACCTAAGGCGTGTGCTGGGTTACTCCATGATCAACCAGATCGGGTTCATGGTGGTGGGGATCGGGATCGGGACAGCCCTCTCGTTGAACGGGGCGGTGGCCCATGCGTTCAACGACGTTCTCTTCAAAGGCCTCTTGTTCATGGGGATGGGAGCCGTTCTCCACCAGACGGGGAGAATGAACGGATCGGATCTGGGGGGCCTTTACAAGAGCATGCCCTTCACCGCGGCGCTGACCACGGTAGGGGCCGCATCCATCTCCGCTTTCCCGCTCTTCAGTGGGTTCGTGAGCAAATCCATGGTCATGGCAGCTCTCCTGGAGGAGGGGTATCTCGCGGTTTGGCCCGTGCTCCT
The DNA here is from genome assembly GCA_013043565.1 of Gemmatimonadota bacterium. GTDB lineage: Bacteria > Gemmatimonadota > Gemmatimonadetes > Longimicrobiales > Gaopeijiaceae > JABDNZ01. Next base: position 4,636 of record JABDNZ010000215.1, read on the forward strand.
CTTCGCTTCGGCGGGGGTTTTCCACCATGCCGGGATCAAGATCCCCTTCTTCGCGTTTTTCGCCCATGACTCAGGGATCCGAACCAAGGAGCCACCGAAGAACATGCTCCTGGCCATGACCTTGGCGGCTGTCCTCTGTGTCGGGATCGGGACGTTCCCCCAGTTCTTGTACGCCCTCCTGCCATTCGAGACCCATTACTGGCCGTATGATGTCACCCATGTCCTGACCCAAACCCAACTGCTCTTCTTCGGAGCCTTGGCTTTTGTGGGCCTCCAGAAGACGGGCATCTATCCGCCGGAGCTACCTTCAGTCAACATCGATGCGGAATGGAGCTACCGATGGTTGGCCCCGAGGGCTCTTCGCCTCCTGGGAGCTGCCGTGGACTACATGGATCGGACTTTCCGTTCCTTGGCCTTGGTCCTGATCCGAATGCTTCAACTGGTGACGCCGAGGGTGTATGGCTCGAGGGGCATGGCTCGGCAGTGGCCTACCGGCAATATGGTGATCTGGGTCACGGTGATGCTCGCAGTTTATCTGCTCATCTTCTTCCTCTAGGGGCGAGTCATGGAGAGAAACAGGTGGCCCGGAGACAAGGTTCACTCCCGGGCGAGCCTGCTCGAGGCGTTCGGGAAGCCCAGGGAAGGGCGACTCGTTTTCACGAACGGGTGTTTCGACATCCTCCACCGGGGTCACGTGGAATACCTGCGGCAGGCCCGTGACCTGGGCGATGCTCTGGTGGTGGGGGTCAATACGGACGAGTCGGTGGCGCGGTTAAAGGGGAAGGGGCGACCCGTGGTTCCCCAGGACGATCGCGTTTGGGTCCTGGCGGGCCTCGAGTCCGTGGACGCCGTGACCCTCTTCCACGAGGACACGCCGAGGGCCATCATCTCGGAACTCCTGCCCGACGTTCTGGTGAAGGGCGGGGACTACGACCTCGATCAGGTCGTGGGCCGAGCCGAGGTGGAAGCGGCAGGAGGCGTAGTCACCCTCATTCCTTTCCTCACCGGCAGGTCCACGTCGGATCTCCTGACTCGAATAAGAGGGGACGCTTCATGATCAGGACTGACGGTCGCGGGCCAGGGGCCCTCCGGCCCACCCAGATCGACCTGGACACCGTGCCTTACGCCGAGGGGTCCTGTACGATCTCAACGGGCAACACCCGGGTTCTATGCGCGGCTTCGGTATTGGACGAGGTCCCCGATTGGAGGGCCGCCTCCGGGAAGGGATGGGTCACAGGCGAATACGGGATGCTTCCCAGGGCCACCCATACGCGGGGCTCCAGGGAGCGTCGCGGGCCTAAGGGTCGGACGCAGGAGATCCAGCGCTTGATTGGCCGGTCCCTTCGCTCGGTGACGGACCTCGGTGCTCTGGGGCCGCGGACGATCGTGCTGGACTGCGACGTTCTCCAGGCCGACGGCGGAACCCGAACCGCGTCAATTACCGGTGCCGCCGTGGCCCTGTACCGGGCCGGGCAGTGGTTGGTCCAGGAGGGCGAGGCAGTCAGGAATCCGATGCGTGAACTGGTCGCTGGGGTAAGCGTCGGACTCCTGGAGGGAAACCCGATCCTGGATCTGGACTACCACGAGGACTCCCGAGCTCAGGTGGACTTGAATCTGGTGGTGACCGAGGGATCGAAGCTCGTGGAGGTTCAGGGGACTGCGGAGGGAGACCCCTTCTCCATGGAAGAGCTCAGGGAGCTGCTGGACCTTGGCATGGAGGGAATCTCTTCCCTGATTGGAGCACAGATCACCGCACTGGGAATCTGAGGATGCGCCTGGTCGTAGCCACGAGAAGCCGGCACAAGATGCGGGAGATCCAAGAGATTTTGGCGGATGTCCCAGACCTGGAGGTTCTGGACCTGGATGGGGCCAACGTCTCCTACGATCCCCAGGAGGAACTGCTCGAGCCGTTCGACACGTTCGAGG
>JABDNZ010000224.1 GCA_013043565.1 Gemmatimonadota bacterium
CTGAAAGCCGAGGAGATGATTCACGGAACCCGAAAGCTCCTAACGGACTTCTTCAACCCGAGTCTTTTTGCCGCTGGGATCCCGAAGGACCCGAATCGCATGGTGTTCACCCTGAACGCCACCATGAGTCTGAACCTGATCATCAATGGCTTGGTCGGGGTGGGAGATCACGTCGTCACGACGCTCCTGGAGCACAACTCGGTGATCAGGCCCGTGAACCATTGGGTGAAGGCCGGGGCCGAGTCCACCTTCGTCGCACCCGACGCCGAAGGGTACCTCGACCCTGAGGACATCCGCAGGGCCATCAAAGCCAACACGACCCTCGTCATCCTGAATCACGGTTCGAATGTGAGCGGAGTCGTTCAGGACCTGAAGGCCATCGGTGCCATCTGCAGGGAAGAGGGGGTACCCCTGGCGGTGGATGCCTCTCAGACCGCCGGCGTCATCCCCATCGACATGATGGAAAGCAACATCAGCTTTCTGGCGTTTACGGGTCACAAGTCCATGTTCGGGCCTCCCGGGACCGGTGGGATCTGCGTGGCCGACGACGCTGAGATCAGAGGTACGATCTATGGCGGGACCGGCGTACGCAGCGCTTACCCTTACCACCTGGAGGAGTACCCGTATCGGCTGGAGGCCGGGACGCTGAACATGGCCGGGATCGCTGGACTCTCCGCCGGCGTCCGCTGGGTGATCGAGAAGGGCCTCGAGAACATCCACGCGCACGAGATGAAGTTGATCGGCATGCTTCAGGATGGGTTCTCTCAGATTCCAGGAGTGAAGATCTACGGGACCATGAACCTGAAGGATCGGGTCCCCACCATGTCTGTGACGTTGGAGAACTATGACGCGGCCGACGTGGGAGCGTTCCTCGACGTGGACCACGACATCCTGACCCGGACGGGCCTCCACTGTGCTCCGCTCCTCCATGAGCACTACGGAACGGCGCCCCGTGGCACGGTCCGTTTTTCGGTAGGGCCCTTCAATACCGAAGAGCAGATCATCAAGACGATCAAAGCCGTCGAGATTGTTCAGAGCCAGCGCCCTCCGGAGGTTTGGGTGGCCGGGGCTGTGGACGACGGCCGAAAGTTCCCCGACCGCCCCTGGGACTGGGATATGCGGGACGGTTGTTGATCACCCAGGGTTCGAAGAAAAACCGATCTTCGGTCCTCCATTCCGTTGCGCGGGATCGTATCGGTATCCCATAATCCGGGGACTTTTTGAGATTCTTCCTCGGACCCTGGGAATACCGTGACTCCGTATCAAGACATCAGTACCGAGATGGTCTTCAAGGGACTGTCCCGATCCATTGGTGCGACCCCTCTCCTTGCGGTCCGATGCAACTTCCGGGGACACGAACGCACCATCTATGCAAAATCGGAACAGCTGAACCTGACCGGGAGCATCAAGGACCGGATGGCACTTCATGTGCTCCGAAAGGCCTATGAGAACGGGAGCATCCAACCAGGTTTCGGGATTGCGGAAGCCACGAGTGGAAACACGGGGATCTCTTTTTCCGCCATTGGGCGGGCGCTGGGCCACCGGGTGACGATCTTCATGCCTGATTGGATGAGCGAGGAGCGAAAGAGCCTCATCCGAAGCTTCGGGGCAGAGATCGTGCAGGTCTCCCATGAGGAGGGTGGTTTCTTGGGGAGCATCGCGAAGGCCGACGAGATGGCTGAACGGGAGGGGAACGTCTTCCTCCCCCATCAGTTCTCGAACCTGGCCAATTGTGAGGCCCATGAAGAGTCGACCGGTCCGGAGATCTGGTATCAGCTCAAGGCAAGGGAGCTGGAGCCGAACGCATTCATCGCAGGGGTGGGGACAGGGGGGACCGTCATGGGCGCGGGTCGATTCCTCAGGTCCAAGGATCCGACGATCAAGGTGCATCCGTTGGAGCCGAAAGAGTCCCCGACGCTGAGCACGGGATGTAAGGTCGGGAAGCATCGCATCCAGGGCATATCCGACGAGTTCATCCCGGACATCCTTGACCTGGGCTCCTTGGACTCGGTGATTCAGGTTTCGGACGGAGACTCCATCCTCATGGCCCGAGCATTGGCTTCTCAGCTGGGTCTGGGGGTAGGGATCTCGTCAGGAGCAAACTTCTTGGGTGCCCTCCTGATCCATGAAGAGCTTGGGCCGGAAGCCGTCGTTTCCACGGTGTTCTGTGACGATAACAAGAAATACCTGAGCACAGATCTTTTTGGAGACGAACCGATCGGCGAGGACTTCATCTCCCCTGAAGTCGAGTTGCTGAGCTACGATACCCTTCGTCGTTCCTGTCGAACCTGCAGCGATCTCGAAGAGTGCCGACATTGGGTGGATGCCGACTTCAGGGACGATGACTAGGGTGCGACTGTGACGATGACTAGGTCTCCCTTTGGACTACATCCGCCTCACCCGGGACCAAATCAGACTCCATGTTGACCTTCCTTCCGGGGTCCATTCGCGGGGCCCTTTCGCTCCTCCTATTTGCGTTGAACACCATCGTCTGGACCGTTCCCCTCGTCCTCTTCCACCTCCTGAAGCTGACCATTCCTTCGGTGGGCTGGCGAAGATTCTGGAGTCGAGTTCAGAACCAGATGGGTACCGCCTGGATCTCGTTCAACAATTGGAATCTGTCCGTCACCAACCCGGTCCGGTGGGACGTTGAGCTCCCGCTCGAGCTGGAGAAGGACAAGTGGTACCTGGTCGTCGCCAACCATAGATCCTGGGTGGACATCCTCGTGCTTCAGAAGGTCTTCAACCGGAGGATCCCTTTCCTGAAGTTTTTCTTGAAGAAGGAGCTGTTTTGGGTGCCCTTCCTGGGCTTGGCATGGTGGGCCCTGGACTATCCCTTCCTGGCTCGGTCCGCCATGGCGAACAAGGACCTGGAGGCCATCCAGCAAGCTGCAGGGAAATTCAAGATCCTTCCGGTTTCGGTCATGAACTTCGTCGAGGGAACGCGATACACGAATGAGAAGCACGAGAAACAGAGGTCGCCCTATACACACCTTCTCAAACCCAAGCCAGGGGGGATGACCTTCCTCCTCTCCGGTATGAAGGAAGAGATCGATCTCATATTGGACGTAACCATCGCTTACCCCGGTGGTACCCCGACCATGTGGGGTTTCCTTTGTGGTTCCTGTGGAGAGATCCGGGTAAGAGTGAAATCGATTCCCGTCGATGGGGAACTGGTGGGGGACTTCGGGAAAGACAAAGCTTTCCGGCGGCGTTTCACCGCCTGGCAAAGAGAATGGTGGGCCGAGAAGGACGAAGAGCTTCAGGAGCTTTTAGGTTAGGCCCCACTTGCGGCCGCCCGGGAAAAGGGAAGCTTCAAAGCATGAATTCGGTAGACCCAAGGCGGATCTTGGTCATGGGGTGTTCCCGGTCGGGGACCACTCTTCTCCAAAGTCTCTTCGCGAGTCACTCCGGGGTCCACACTTTTCCCGAGACAGGCTTATTCCTCAAGGCCTTCGGGATGCGGGGATGGGTTCTGCCCTGGGCCCGGCTGGGTCTCTCCCTCGGCAAGGAAAGGGGGGCCCTGGCGAGGCTTCTCCCTTCAACAGGTGGGGCTACCGGGCCTTTGCCGAGCCTTCCACCGTATCACCCCCGCCTTTCACGGTCGTTGGAAGCCTCCGCAGATTTCTTGGACGGCCTGGCCGCAGCAAACGGGAAAAAGGCCTGGGTCGAAAAAACCCCCCGCCACGTCTTTCACGCCCGACGAATCGGAAGGGTCGTCCCCGGGGTTTCCTGCGTCCATATCATCCGCCGGGGAGAAGACGTCGTAGCGTCCATTGTGGATCGGGCGAAGAGGTATCCGGACCGGTTCCCACGCCAGGCCGACCCGGGCTACGGCATCCGACAGTGGAACCGCTCCATGAAGGCGACGGCTGATGCGGTTGAGGATCCGGGCCACATCGTCGTGGCCTACGAGAGTCTGGTCGAGGCCGTCGAACCCACCATGCGGGCGGTCTGTGACGCAGTGGATCTCGAATATGAGGTTGGGATGGCATCGCCTGGGGACCCGTCTTCGTTCACCCATGCCTCGGAAGAGTGGAAATCCCAGGTGAATTCGCCGGTGAAAAGGGCACCATCCAAATTTGAAACCTTATTTGACCACGAAACCCGTAGCCGGGTAAAAGGGGGATTGGAGACCAGCCTCCACCTGGCTCTGAGTAAGAG
>JABDNZ010000226.1 GCA_013043565.1 Gemmatimonadota bacterium
ATGCTGCGATCCCAAAACGCTGGGATTCGAAACCACGGCTGAGTTCGAACCGCTGTCCGGGGCCCTAGGACAGGAAGAGGCCATGAAGGCCTTGGCGTTCGGCGTGTCGGTAGCATCCAAGGGATACAACATCTTTGCCCTGGGAAGAGCCGGTTCGGGGCGAAGGACGTTTATCCAGCGGGAGCTGGAGAATCGAGCGGAGAAAGAACCGACCCCATCCTCCTGGTGCTACGGGTTCAACTTCAAGGAGCCCCGCAACCCCGTCGCCCTGGAACTGCCGGCGGGCAGCGCCAAACTGCTCAGGGCCCGGTTGGATGCCCTTGTCACCGACCTGAAGAGAGCGATTCCCCAGGCCCTTGAAGCCGATGATGTCACCAATCGGCGGGCGGCCATCTACGAAGATCGAGGGCGGGAAGCGACTGCCGCAATGGAGGCCTTCAGGAAAGGAGTGGAGGACGATTCCAATGTGGCGCTCATCGGAGCCCAAGACGGGATGGTGGTCGTCCCTGCACAGGAGGGGGAGCCCGTAACGAAGGAAGCATATGAGGTTCTCCCGGAAGAAGTCCGGCAGGCCATTGACGAGACCGTCCGGGATGCCAGCAAAAAGCTGTTCCAGACGCAGCGTCGGATGCACGAGCTCCAGCGCGAGGCTTCGGGTCTCGCGGATGACCTCCATCGCCAGGTCACTCGGAGCGTCGTGGAACACCGGTTCTCCATCCTAAAGGAGTTCTACAACGAAAGTCCCCGTGTGCTGAGACATCTCGATGAGACGGCGGAAGACGTGGTAGAGAACTGGGAGAAGTTCACTGCCACAGATTCGCAGACCCCCGATGGGCCCCAGGCGATGATGGGAGGTCCTCCTCCTGAAGACTTCTTCGTTCGATACAGGGTCAACCCGATAGTAACGAGAGATCGGAACTCCGGCGCCCCGGTGATCATCGAATCCAATCCGAACCTCTGGACGCTGACCGGACGGATCGAGGGGCAGGTAAGGTTCGGCGTAATGGTAACGGATTTCACCAAGATCGCCCCAGGTGCCTTTCATCGGGCGAATGGGGGGTATCTGATCCTGCACGCCGAGGAGCTCCTCTCGAGGCCTCTCGCCTGGACGGCATTAAAGCGAACCCTCCGAACCAGGGAGCTACGTCCGGAGGACCCCGCCGCGACCGCCGGAATGATGGTTCCGGAGACGCTCGAGCCCGAACCCATTCCTCTCAACGTGAAGGTCATCCTCATTGGAGAGCCGAGCACCTACTATCGGCTCCAGCAGGCTGATCCGGAATTCGAAGAACTCTTCAAAGTGAAGGTGGACTTCACTCCCCACATGGATCGGACTCCGGAGGCTGAGAAGGGCTACGCATCCTTCGTGGCCGCCCGTTGTGAGCGGGAGGGCCTCCCGGCCTTCGATGCGACGGCCGTCGCCGCCGTCGTCGAGGAGGGCTCCAGGTTAGCCAGTAACCAATGGAAGCTGTCCACCCGGTTCCGAGCCATAAGGGATTTGGTGCGGGAAGCCGCCCACGTCGCGGGCGGGAATGAATCTGAGGTGGTTTCGAGGGCCCATGTGGAAGGGGCCATGAGAGACCGGCATTTAAGGAACAACCGACCCCATCGGGAACTCCTGGATCTCATCAAACGCGGGGTGCTCTCTTTCGAGCCCGTTGGGATCGAGGTCGGACAGATTCACGGGATCGGCTTGATTCAGGTGAGCGACGAGGCGTTCGGGCGGCCCATTCGAGTGATGTGCAGCGCCTACCTCGGGACGGACGGGGTCACCAACATCGAGCGGGAGGCTCTGATGAGTGGCCGAATCCACAGCAAAGGGTTTTTGATTCTTCAGGGCTACCTCGGGCGGACATTCGCCCGCTCGAAACCCCTCCTCCTGTCAGCTAGCCTTTCTTTTGACCAGCTCTACGAAGAGATCGAGGGAGACAGCGCCTCCGCGGCCGAGCTGTATGCCTTGCTTTCCGCAATCTCAGGGGTCCCGCTTCGCCAAGACATTTGTATCACCGGGGCCATCAACCAGGATGGGAGAATCCTCCCGGTCGGGGGCGTAACGGAGAAGGTCGAAGGGGTATTCTCGGCATTCGAACAACTGGGTTTCACCGGGAAGCAGGGAGTCATCGTTCCCCGCAGGAACGTGGAGAACCTTGTCCTGCGGAGGCGGGTCAGGGATGCGGTCGCGGAAGGGGATTTCCATATCTACGCAATCGATCGGATCGAAGAGGGGTGGCCTATCCTCACCGGATTGGAAGCCGGCCAGATCCAGAAGGACGAGACCTTCCCCAGCGGTACGGTGCATAGTCTCGTTGGAAGGCAGTTGGACGAGTTCGTTCGGGAGTGGTCTTCGATGGGGTCGGAAGAGCAGGGTCCCGAGCAGGAGGAACCGCAAGAGGAGTCTAAGTAGATGGGACGGGGGATTCGAGTCCGGCCTCGGACCCGGGCGTCGGCCACCCCAAGGACCCTCTTCCTTTTGGCTGCTGTCACTCCTTCCTTATTCGGGTGTCAAATGATCGGCGGCGGCTCGAAGGAACCCGGGGGCCCCGAGGCTTATCCCACCGAGGATCCGGTATACCAGGGATTCCTGGAGATGGACGGTGGCCGTGTCGAAGCCGCGTTGGAACTCATTCATGAAGGCCGCCGCCGGGTTCGCGGCGCCCTTCAGGGAGCTTCGGGCCTCATGGCCGACGGGGAAGGGGTCCTTAGGGGCGAGACACTTTCCCTCCTGCTCACCTATGGCGGAACCTGCCCAGGGCGAATGGAGCTGGAGGGAGTCTGGGACAGGGAGGCCAGAGTGTTCGCAGGGGCGGTGGAGGCCTCCGACTGCACGGGACCCGGCCAGGGCACCTTCCACTTTTCCGCCGGCAACCGCCCCGGGTTTTCGTCTCTCGCTAGAAGGTAGGAACCCTACGAAGGACAAACTCTCTTACATTGCAAGCCCCATCACATTCCTCCACCCATGATCCCACATGGAGAGGTCCGAACCCAGATCGGACCGGATCCCGGCTGAGGATGGCCTCACCCTGCCCAGTGAAAAATAATCCTTGACAAAACATATGTTTCCGGTGAGGACTTCCTGGGCAAGAACATTGGGGGGGAAGCACTTAGGGGTATCCTCCAATGGCCCTCAGATCCGCAATCAATAGGCTTTTGACTATATAAAGGAGAGGACCTTCGCGAGCAGGTGGGCGAAGGTCGGGGTTTCTGGCCCCCCTAAGTCCCCGGGACCCGGCAACCCAGCCAGCTTCTGGATCGGAGGTAGGGATGGCAGTCTCACTCCGTATTGCCCTCAGGCGTTTTCGGTCCTCGACGCGCGGCCAGGGGTTGTTGGAATTCGCCATCGCGTTCCCCCTGGTCCTCTTTGTCTTCCTCGGAGTTTTTGAGTTTGGGCGGTACTTCTACACTCGGCTCACCCTCCAGCACTCTGTCGCAGAGGCAGCCCGTTTCGCTGTCACAGGGAATGTCCTACCCGACACCCTCGGCAACCCCATGTCTCGGGCCAATTCCATCATCGATGTCATCAACCGCAACGCCCACAACATGGATCTGGATGTGGATCGCGTGACCGTCGACCCGATCGACGCCGGGGGCCCAGGAGATGTGGTCACCATCAACGCCGAGTTCACCTTCAACTTCGTGGTTCCGGGATACCGGCACCTCTTCCCGGATGGCCAACTAGGGTTCGAAGTCTCAACGGCAATGAAGAACGAACCCTTCGTGATCGGAGAGAATCCATGATCCGAGGCTTTGGGAATGGATCGACGCGGCCGGCACGGGGGCCGAAAGAAGGCCTTGGAGCCAGAGCAGGGCAGGCCCTGGTCGAGGCGGTTCTGGTTGTCCCCCTCCTCCTGCTTGTTCTGCTCGGCCTCATCGAGTCCGGGAATAGCCTCTCGACCAAGCACCAAATGGCCGTGCTGTCACGGGAAGGGGCGAACATAGCAGCGCGGGGCACGGACCTTTCCGAAACGCTTAACGTGGTCATGACCGGAGGGGACGGGATCCAGCTGACAGATCAGGGCGGGGCCGTCGTGTCGAGAATCATTGTCCTGCATGGGAAGCCGGTGGTCGACGCTCAGGTTGCTTACCCGGGTTTCGGGGACAGGAGCAGGTTAGGGCTCCCGGACTCCGTGGCCGTTGCACTTCTCGGGATCAATCCCGTTGAGGGTCAGACTTTTCACGCGGTGGAAGTGTTCTTCGAGTATGAGCCCATGACACCCCTGGGCGGTTTCCTGCCGGCTGGTTGGACCGACGGGATCTACGAACGGGCGATATTCTAATGTTTCGGAAACTCAAGGAAAATCGTGCCTCTCCACCCTTGGGAAACCAGCGCGGGGGGGTTCTTCTTCTGGTCGCGGTTGGATTGGTCACGTGGCTGGCCATGGCCGGGTTAGCCATAGACGTCGGACGCGGGTATATCGTCAAAGCCCACCTTTCGAGAGCCGTCGATGCGGCGGCACTTGCTGCTGCTCGGTCGTTACGGAGAGGTGAGTCGGAAGCGCGCCAAAACGGGCTTGCAGTGGCGCGAGCGAACGGTGTCGAGCAGGACAGGTCCGGAACCACGATAAGCCTCGGCTTCAGCAGCAACGAATGGGACGAAGAAACGGTATCCGTCGCAGCCTCACGAAACCTGCCCACTGTGCTCATGAAGCTGATAGGCCATGACAGGGTGGAGGTACGAGCTGGGGCGGTAGCCGTGATTCCCCCGGTGGACATGGTGCTGGTTCTGGATCAATCCGGATCCCTCGGGTCGGCCGGGGCGTGGGATGACCTCCAAAAGGCTGCCCGGGCCTTCGTCAGACATTTCGATGACAAGATCGATCAAGTCGGGATGGTGTCGTTCAATGCCCGGGCAGAAAACCACTTCAACCTCTCCCAGCCCTTCACGGGCAAAGCTATCTCCACGATCAGTAGCATGCATTCAGTCTCCTACACCAACACCGGGGAAGGGCTTCGACTCGCCTTCGAACAGTTCAATACCGGGCCAAATGTCAGAGACCGATCCGCGAAGGTGGTAGTGTTCTTCACCGATGGGCGGCCGACCGCGTTCAGCGGCCCGGTCGGAGGACAGGACAGGATTCTGACCGCCTGGAGCGGTTCAGCCGTAAATGGGTACTGGGATATTCCGGATCCCGTCAGCATCGATCCCGCCGTCTCTCCCGGAGCGAAGTCTTGCGGGTCGTCCGGATGTTGGGGGTATGACAAGAATCGGGTTTGGGGCCAGGCAGAGCAGGACGGCCTCTTCTGGGCCGATCAGATCCGTCGGAAGAACATTCTTGTTTACACCATAGGCCTGGGTGACCCAACCCGCCCGCCGGGGGATCCGCTTCTGGCCCGTCCGCAGTACCTCAGGGAACTGGCGAACGAGGGTCATATCAGCGACCCCAATCAACCCGAAGGGAAGATGTACTTCGCCCCGGGACCGGACGAACTCCTGAAAGTCTTCAACCTGGTCGCTCAGGATCTTCTCGCCCGCCTCGCCCAGTAGGCCGGGAAACCTCAGGAGCCGGTTGGCCTCCTCTAGACCTATCCATTAGTTTTTTTTTCTTGGACCGAGGTCCGGCCCAGGCCGGGATTTCGGACCCGGGTCCATTCGCGCCTGTAGCTCAGCTGGATAGAGCACCGGCCTTCTAAGCCGGGGGTCCCAGGTTCGAGTCCTGGCGGGCGCGTTTCGACATTCCTAGGCCCCCTGGGCCGCACCACCGTGCTGTGCCGCGTCCGTTCCTTCGATCGAGGCAGCCTTCTTCCTCCATGACCGAGCCGAAGAGACCCCCGATTCAGATTCCTCCGCGACCTTGTGTGGGTTGCCGCTATTATGACCAGCCTCAGTGGGCCTGTCGGGCGTTTCCCTACGGAATCCCGGAGGAGATTCGGCGCGGGGAACACGAGCACAGAGAGCCCTTTCCGGGTGATGGAGGACTCCAGTTCGAAGAGATCGGACCCCGGCACGAGATTCCCGACCCCCCGGCTTTCCCGGACCTGACCGGGGACACCGTCGAAACATGGCTACGGGATCTCGAAATCCTGGACGACGCAAAGGAGCTGGCTCCAGTTGTCAGGAAGAGGATTCGTGAGCACATGGCCACGGCTCGGCTCTGGCTGAATTGGATGAAGGAAGGGGAGGATTTCGACTGATCCGGGGCCGGTTTACCTCGAATTGAAACTTCCTATATTATTAAGTTCTGTCGGTTTGGTCCGGCAGTGATGGTGGGCGTAGCTCAGTCGGTTAGAGCGCCAGGTTGTGGCCCTGGAGGTCGCCGGTTCGATCCCGGTCGCTCACCCTCGGATCGAAGATCCAGAAATATTGAAATAAAAGAGACCTGAATCAGTTGACACCCCTCCACTGGTTGTATATGATTTAGGCCTCGCAGCGAGCCGGTAGGTCGCGGACGCTGCGTTTTGCACGAAAGGAGGGTTCGCCTTCCAGTGCAAGATCAAACGCTGATTGAAAACTGAGGTCATGAGAAAGTAGACGGGTCCCGTAGCAATAGGCGCTATGTCCTGTTGCAATCCCTGCCAAGCGCGGCAGGGCGGGAAATTCAACGTAGATTCCGAACGAACGATCTACAAACGATCGGCGTTCACTTAGAGCTAATTCAAGCTAATCTCAACGGAGAGTTTGATCCTGGCTCAGGACGAACGCTGGCGGCGTGCTTAATACATGCAAGTCGAACGAGGAATGGAGAGCTTGCTCTCTATAGCCGAGTGGCGAACGGGTGAGTAACACGTGACCAACCTGTCTTTAGGTGAGGGACAACCTGGGGAAACCCGGGCTAATACCGCATAATGTCTTTTTTTCACATGTGAATGAGACCAAAGGGGGCCTCTGCTTGCAAGCTTTCGCCTAATGAGGGGGTCGCGTCGTATCAGCTTGTTGGTGAGGTAACGGCTCACCAAGGCGATGACGCGTAGCGGGTCTGAGAGGACGATCCGCCACATTGGGACTGAGATACGGCCCAGACTCCTACGGGAGGCAGCAGTAGGGAATATTGCGCAATGGTCGAAAGACTGACGCAGCGACGCCGCGTGTGGGAGGAAGCCTTTCGGGGTGTAAACCACTGTCAGGAGGGAAGAATCCCGAGTGTTCGAATAGGGCACTCGATTGACGGTACCTCCAGAGGAAGCGCCGGCTAACTCCGTGCCAGCAGCCGCGGTAAGACGGAGGGCGCAAGCGTTGTTCGGAATTACTGGGCGTAAAGCGCACGCAGGCGGTTTGCTCAGTCCTTTGTGAAAGCCCGGGGCTCAACCCCGGAATTGCATGGGATACTGGCAGACTGGAGACTGGTAGAGGCTAGCGGAATTCCTGGTGTAGCGGTGGAATGCGTAGATATCAGGAAGAACACCTGTGGCGAAGGCGGCT
>JABDNZ010000227.1 GCA_013043565.1 Gemmatimonadota bacterium
CTCGAAGCGACTGGAAGCGCCGATCCGCTCGAAGGTTAGCGTCTTCGCCTCAGTTCTTCCGGAGGAGTCCCTCGGAATACCCAGAGGGGGTCCCTGCCGTCTACCCTCCTGCTCACGGTGAAGTAGGCTTGGGCTCCCACCTTGAGTTGGATTCCGTCCTCGGTCCGTTCTAGAGCCCGATCCCGGGGGTGGATGTAGAGGCCATCGAGGACCAGGGTGTCCCTGGCCTCGACCTCAGCCAGGTCACCGATATCGGCGAACGTTCCCTCTTCCTCCAACAGGGGCTTCTCGTAGTTGACCAGAAGGTCGGCTCGGTAGGAGGGGATGTCCGGGATGACCACCGTTCCCCCGGTGATCAGGAGATCGCCGATCCGTCGCCCGTTTGCCGGCAGCGCCTGGTACGCGTCCGTTCCAACGCCCTGGTAGCTTCCCGATGCGATGGACTCCAAGGCGGCCATGAGTCCGACGAAGTTCACCTTTCTGAGGTACTGCTTCTGCGGGTCGCCTTCCCAGCCTCCCGATTCAACCAGAATTGTGCTGGTTCCCCACTGGGTAATCAGATCCCCGAAAGCTCTGGGGTTGAAGGTGTCGCTGTAACGAGTGATGTGATTCCCGACCATGGGCTCGATCGTCCGGATCATGACGCCCATGATCTCCATGGCTCTGAGCCGGACGTCGTTGACCGCCCGGCTGTGATCGAAGGGCGGGGAAAGAAGAGAGATGGCTGCACCGCGGTCGGTGAGGCCCACCCGAGTTCCCACCCCCTGGTCGTGGAGGTTGAACCCGACCAAAGGCTCCACTCGATCCCGCACCGACTTGAGGACCCGGGCCTCAGGCGTTGCCAGAGCCCGTGCGTCCCGATTGATGTCGATTCCCTGAGCGTTCCGTCTTTGAAACCGTTGGGCGCCGTCCGGGTTCAGCATGGGGATGGTGTGGACGGTCAGGCCTCCCAGGATCGAACGTACCATGCGGTTGCCGGATTCCTCTTCCACCAGAGAGTAGATGTCCGCCAGGGCCATGGTGGCGGTGCTTTCGTCTCCGTGCATCTGAGACCAGAGTAGTACCGAGGTAGGCCCCCTTCCGAAGCTGATTACCCGCAGAGGCCGACCTTCGCTGCTCTGTCCAACCACCTCCACCGAGAACCGGTTCGACCCCTCCACCACGGGCCGGACGACCCTCCAAAATCTCTCCTGATCAAAACGCCGGTCTTCCAGCCCGTCCAAGCGTACATCCTCATAAAGGTCCTCCCAGGCACCGGTTCGGGCCGGAACGGGAGAAGCAGGGGAGCCTCCGGGTCGGACGGGGCTGCAAGCAAGGGCAAAGGCGCCGATGGAGGCCAGGGCCAGCGTCCGGAACGGTCGAGTCTTCATGTCGTCTCACTCATAGATCAGATAAGGTTCCCTCAGTCGGATAAAACCCTCAAGAGCCGTATCCCATCCGGCTCGGAGGCTCTCGAGCGGGGCACCGTCCTCGATGCCTTTCCTCAACTGGTCACTCCCGGCCAGTCGGTCGAAGTGTGACTGGCGCCACTCCCAGCGGTCCCCCGACATCCTCCGGGATTCTCTGAGGAGGACCAGCGCCGCGAGAGTAGGATCGTAGTCGGGCCCGACGGCGGTCAGGCGGACCCCGGCAACCTCCACTCCTCCGAACTTGCCGTCCCCCGGCGCCTCCGGGACGAAGGTGAAAGCTTCCACGGTCACGTCCTCCAGCTGGTACCCGTCAAGTGCTCTGGCCAGAGAGTCGCCATCGAGCCAGGGGGCTCCCACGACCTGAAACGCATAGCTGGTTCCCCTTCCCACGGAGATATTGGTGCCTTCAAAGAGGCACGTCCCTGGGTAGTGGAGGGCACTCTCCACGGATGGCATGTTCGGAGAGGGCGGGATCCATGGGAGGCCGGTCTCCGGGAAGGTCATCTCTCTCCGCCAACCTTCGGCAGGCACCACCCTCAACTCCACCTCGATCCCGAACTCACCGACATACATCCTTGCCAGCTCCCCAGGGGTCATCCCGTGCCTCATGGGTACCGGAAACAGACCGACGAAAGTTGAGAAGGCCGGGTCCAGCAAGGAACCCTGAACCGCGAGTCCACCGATAGGGTTGGGTCGATCGAGGACAACAAAGGGGATCCCGGCTTCGCCCGCCGCTTCCATCGCCAGGGCCATTGTGGACACATAGGTGTAGTACCGGGCTCCGACATCCTGGATGTCAAAAAGCAGGGCGTCCACACCCGTCAACATTTCAGGGGTCGGTTTCCTGGTGTCGCCATAAAGAGAATAGATCGGCAGCCCCGTCTCTGCGTCCTCCTGACTGTCGATTTGGATTCCGCCCTCGGCTGTGCCCCGGATTCCGTGTTCGGGCGAAAAGAGGGCAGCGAGCTCGACCTCGGGCGCATCGTTGATGCGGTCGATGCTTTGGTTACCCCGGCGGTCGATCCCAGTATGATTCGTAATGAGGCCCACGCGGAGGCCTTCCACCAGATGAACCGAGTCTGAGAGCAGGACCTCGGCGCCCGGGCGAACGGGGATCGAAACCGAGTGTAACACTGGAGGATCGGGAGTGATGGACTCCTGGCCGGACGATGCATTCCCCTCTTGGCCGCAGGCAGTGAAGGCAAGGAGAACAGCCCCGATAATGAAGGATTGTGGCGTTCTTTTCTGCCTCATAACTTGCTCCCCGGTCTCGGTTGGGGGGGGTGGCCCGATCTTTTTTCGGCCAAGCGCAACTTCGTCGCCTACAATTCCGCCGTCAACGCACGTGCAGTTTCCACCACTCATCAGCCGGAAGGGCTGACCAGAAATGAAGTTTCTCTCCAACGCTTTTTCCTCGACTATCCTCGTTGCCGGATCGTTGTTCCTCGCCTCGTGTTCGAGTGGCGGTGCCGGCAATCAGGGCCTTCTCCCGGGTCTCCCCGCCCCGGATACCCTGGGTGTCGAAGTCGTCGATACGGTTCCGGTTGTCGATACCCTCGAGGCTCCGGTCCCCGAGGACACGTCGGTCCTGGAGCCCCCTTCGGCCTTCGATTCTTGGGCCGACTCGGTCCTTTCCACATTGACCCTGGAGGAAAAGGCTGGGCAGCTCCTCATGCCCTGGGTGTTGGGTGACTTCGCCCCGGAGGGCTCCGCCAGCCAAAGAAGGATCACGGAGATGGTGGAGGAACTCGGGGTTGGTGGTGTGATCGTATCGGTAGGATCTCCCACCGAAGTGGCGGTGAAGCTGAACCGGCTTCAGGAGCGGGCAAAGGTACCTCTCCTGGTGGCTGCAGACCTGGAGCGGGGAGCCGGTTTCCGTTTTGACGGGGCCGTGTATCTCCCAGGCCCCATCGACCTCGGAGGGGCAACGGAGTTTCCATCGCTGATGGCGGTCGGAGCCACCGGGGACGACGAGCTGGCCAGGAAGATGGGACGGGTGACGGCTCTCGAGGCACGGGCCCTCGGCATACACGTCCCGTTCGCACCGGTCCTCGATGTGAACAACAACCCCGACAACCCCATCATCAACATCCGGTCCTTCGGTGAAGATCCTGAGGTCGTCGCCCGCCTGGGATCCGCCTTTGCACGGGGCGTTCAGGAGGCCGGAGGCATTGCGACGGGAAAACACTTCCCCGGCCACGGCGACACGGAGACGGACTCCCATCTCGAGCTCCCCATCATCAACGTGGACCGGGAGCGTTTGGACAGCGTGGAGTTGGCCCCTTTCCAGGCCGCCATCGATGAAGGCATCGGTGGGATCATGACGGCCCACCTCTACCTTCCGGCCCTTACCGGAGAGGCTCGCGTGCCCACGACTCTTTCCCCTGAGGTATTGACCGGTCTATTGAGGGAGGAAATGGGGTTCGAGGGACTGATCTTCACCGACGCCATGGACATGTATGCCATCGATCGTCGGTATCGTCGCCAGGAGGCCGCGGTCCGGGCACTGGAGGCTGGCGCCGACGTGATCCTCATGCCCCCCAACCCTCAGGCCGCCCTCGAAGGTTTGGTGTCCGCCGTAAGGGAAGGCCGGCTCTCGGAGGATCGTCTGGATGCATCCGTCCTGCGTGTACTCGAAGCGAAAGAAAAGACGGGGCTCGCCAATGGCCGGTCGGTCCCAGCGGACCAGGTGGCCCGATACGTGGGCATACCCGAGCATGAGGAGGTGGCTCAGGAGGTGGCGGACCGTTCCATCACACTCCTGAAGAATGAGCGAAATCTCCTCCCGTTGTTGGGGACCCGGAGCGCTCGAGTCCTCTCGGTTGCCTACCGGGGATCCTCGGATCTCATGGCGGGTCGGGTCTTGAACGCCGGTCTCCGATCCCGGTATCCTCGCATGGCCACCGCTTACGTGAACCGGGACTCGCCAGCCGACACGTACGACGGCCTGCTGGCCCGGGCCCGAAGATCCGATCTGGTCGTGGTTTCCTTGTTCGTGACCATCGTCTCCTACTCCGGGAGCGTGGCGATACCGGAGGAGACCTCCGAGTTCATCGAGGCACTGGCTGCAGAGGGTATTTCCCACGTCGTGGTGTCGTTCGGGAATCCTTACCTCCTGTCTGAATTCCCAGGCGTTCAGTCCTATCTTCTGTCCTGGAGCGGCGCCGAGGTGAGCCAAAGAGCCGCGGCCAAGGCCCTCTTCGGGGAGATCGAGATCCAGGGGAGGACGCCGACGCGAATTCCTCCTTTCTTTGACATAGGGGACGGAATCCATGTTCCGATCCGGGAAAGCGGGCAGGACCTCCGGTAACCCAGCGTTCCATCCGGCGGTTCTCCTTGTTTGCTCCATTTCCTTGGGGTGCACCCAGGCTGCCGTACCCGGACCCCCCTCCGGGTCGCCCGCCCTTCTCCCTGAGCCCGACGCGGAGGGGAAGGAATGGGTGGAGAATACCCTCTCCTCCTTGACCCTCCGGAAGGCCATCGGCCAGCTCATCGTCCCCTGGATGTCCGGAGCGTATACCTCCGAAACCGGGCCTGAATTCCGGGAGTTCGCCCGATACGTCGAGGAAGGTGGGATCGGGGGAGTCGTCATTTCCATCGGCCTTCCCCACACCTATGGGGCCAAACTGAACTCGCTCCAGGCCCTCGCCGAAGTGCCCCTCCTGGTCTCATCGGACTTCGAGAACGGTGGCCCGGGGATGCGGATCAATCACAGCTATGCCCTTCCCACTCTCCTTCCCCAGGGGGGTGGAACGTCGTTCCCGCCTACCATGGCCTTCGGTGCGATTGGGGAGGATCGGTTTGCATGGGAGTACGGGCGAGTGACGGCCCTGGAGGCCCGGGCCGTTGGGGTGCATCTGAATTTTGCGCCGGTGCTCGACGTGAACTCCAACCCCCTGAACCCGATTATCAACACCCGCTCATTCGGGGAAGACCCGGGGGACGTGGCCCGGCTGGGTGCGGCCTACCTGGCCGGTGCGGCGGAGGGTGGACTCCTCACTACGGCAAAGCACTTCCCCGGCCATGGGGACACCAAGACCGATTCACATATCGCTCTGCCGATTGTGGACGCGGACAGGGACCGACTCGAGGCCCTGGAGTTGATCCCCTTCCGGCGGGCGGTGGAAGAGGGCGTGGACGCGGTTATGACCGCCCACGTAGCCGTTCCGAAGGTTCTGGGGCCCGGAGGGCCCCCGGCTACCCTGTCGCCCTTCTTTCTCACCGAGCTCCTTCGAGGGGACATGGGGTTCGACGGGCTCCTCCTGACGGACGCCATTCGAATGGGGGCCATCTCCGACGGGTACGGAGT
>JABDNZ010000229.1 GCA_013043565.1 Gemmatimonadota bacterium
GTGAAAAGATGGGTGGGGGTCTCCCCGATTTCTGGGCCCATTTCCTGGAATGCGTTGACGTTGTCCAGGATCCAAATGCCCCGCCCGTGGGTCCCCAAAATGAGGTCGTTGTCCCGGGGATGGATAACCAGGTCGTTCACGGCCACCATGGGGAGGCCGGCCGTCAGCTCGTTCCAGGAATCCCCACGGTCCAGCGAGAAATACGCGCCGAACTCGGTGCCGACGTAGAGGACATCCGGATTCCTGGGGTCTTCTCGGACGGTCCTCACGACCCGCTCCGGAGGAAGGCTCCCCGTAAGCTCGGCCCATGTCGCGCCATAGTCCTCGGAAAGGAACAGGTAGTTGGCGTAGTCGTCGTTCCGATAGTTGTTCGCCGCCACGTAGATTCTGCCCGGAGCGAACCGGGATGCCTCGATTCCGTTGATCCACGTGTCCGTGGGAAGTCCTGGCATGTTGTCCGCCACGTCCGTCCACGAGCGTCCGTCGTCCCGGGAAACCCTGACGTTCCCGTCGTCGGTTCCCACATACAGAACCCCTCTTTCCACAGGTGACTCCGCGATGGCCGTCAGGGTCGGGAAATAGGGGATGCCGTCGTCCAGGGAGAGGGTTTCCGGGGTTGGGAGCTCTCCCATGATTTCCAGTGTCCGCCGGTCCACACCCGTGGTCATGTCACCGAGGTTCTCCCAGGTGCGCCCCTGGTCGGGGCTCTTCCAGAGGATGTTGGTGCCGCTATAGATGGTGCTCGGGTCGTGGGCGGAAATGAGGAAGGGCCCGTCCCAATTGGCCGGGGCCATGGCATTCCCAAGGCGCTGCTGGGGTGCTTCGAGGTCTTGCCAAGTTGTCCAGTTCTTCCTTGGTCCGATGGCTCCCGTCGGATCTCCCGGTCGGATGCGCTGGCGTTGACCACTCACCAGGTCCACCCGGTCCAACCCGAGGTACTGGGATTCCACGTAGAGGGATCGGTTGTCGGTCGTATCCACCAGGTTGAGGAATCCGTCTCCGCCACCCCATTTGACCCAGTCGTGGTTCAAGATCCCCTCGGACCTGTACGTCGCGTTGGGCCCGGCCCAACTCCCGTTGTCCTGGAGTCCTCCGTAGACCCAGTAGGGTTTCCTGTAGTCGAAGCTGACCCGGTAGAATTGGCTGACGGGAAGATGGGTGACATATAACCAGGTGATAGCCCGGTCATACGAGATGCCGAGGCCCCCGTCGTCGGCTTTCACGACGTGCCGGGAATCGCTGGGATCTACCCACAGGAATCGGTCGTCCCCGTGGAGGGTTTGGCGAGCAGAGGTGAAGGTCCGTCCTCCATCGTCGGACCAGGAGAAGGAGTTCTCCATGTAGATCCGCTGATCGTCCGAGGGGTCCACCAGGATCTGGCTGGCGTACATGGGGCGGGGGTTCCAATCACTCATGAACTCCCACGTCTCGCCCCTGTCCTCCGACCGATAAACACCTGCCAGTCGCTCCTCGTAGGCCGTGGAGGCGTTGTATCGGAGCCCCTGTTCGACGCTGACGTAGACGATGCGCGGATCGGACCGGTAGACGGAGATGCCGATCCGGCCGATATCACCCGCGGGCAGGCCGTTGTCGATTCCCGCATTGGTCAGCTTGGACCAGGTCTGACCGGCATCGGTGGATTTCCAGAGGGCGCTGCCCGGGCCTCCGCCGTGGAACCCGTAAGGCCTCCGGCGCCGTTGGTAGGACGCTGCATAGACGATATCAGGGTTTTCCGGATCCAGTGCGACGTCCACCACTCCCGTGTCCTCGTCCACGAATAACACCCGTTCCCAACTTTCCCCCCCGTCCGAGCTCTTGTAGAGGCCCCTTTCATCGTTGGGGCCCCAAAGGTGGCCCATGGCGGCGACGAAGAGGACTTGGGTATCGGTGGGGTGCAGTGCGATCCGGCCAATGTGACGGGAATCCGTCAAACCCACGTTCTCCCAGCCCTGCCCGCCGTCCCGGGATCGGTACACGCCGTCCCCCCAGGACGTGCTCTGTCGGTTGGCCCGTTCTCCGGACCCCAGCCACACGAGACTGGTGTCCACCTGATGGACGGCGATGTCCCCGATGGAGTGAACGTCCTCGTTCTGAAAAAGGGCAGTGAAGGTCACTGCGTTATTGGTGGTTTTCCAGAGGCCACCGGTGGCTGAAGCCACATAAAAAACGTTCGGATCCGCTTCTACTACAGCCAGGTCGACGATCCGTCCGCTCATGGTGGCCGGTCCGATGTTTCGTGCCCTCAGGCCCGAGAATTCCTCGGGTCCCAAGGTCTGACCCTGGGCCCCGGTTCCCGTCGAGAGCCCTGCGGCAAGAAGGCAGCCCAACGTCAAGGGTCGTTTCAAGAACATGAATGGTCCCTCCCAAATCAGCGTCGCGATGGGATAGCAGCGTTCCTTTTCGGCATCAGAATACGTCCAAGTCCTTGCCGAATGCGATCCGGCCCTTAAAAGCCCTGCCGACCTCGGCCACCAGCTCCTCCGGCGTGGCACCCCACAACAACTGATGGGTGAGGACCAGGAGGCCGGGTTCTGCCCGGGCAGCGATCTCCCCCAGCTCCACCCCGGAGGTATGGGAGGCGGCGTGGTATGCCTTCCAGTCGGGCGGTTTCAGCTCCCACTTGGCGTGGGAATAGACCTCATGCACGAGGATGTCACATCCGTTACAAAAATCCACCACGGATTCCGAGGGCCCGGTGTCCCCGGACACCACGATGGTTCGGTCCGGGGTCTGGAATCGATAACCGAAGGCCCGGTCCCAACTTCCGTGGGGAACGGTGAAGGCGGTAACGGTTACGTTCTCATCCTGGAAGACGGTGCCCGGCCGGACGTCTCTGGCGTCCACGTTGTGCCCCGTGGTATTGGCTGGCTCCAATCCCTCCAGGCGGACTTGTACGTCGTTTTGGTAGGCTAGTGAGAGGTGGCGGGCCATAGCCTCCGTGCCGGCAGGCCCGATGATCGTCAGGGGGGCCTCTCTCTCCAGGACCCATGGCGTATAGATCAGATCGGGAAGCCCGACGGTGTGGTCGGTGTGGAGGTGCGTCAGGAACACGGTGGCGAGCCCCTCGACCGCCAGTCCCTCCACACCGTTTTGGAAGGCCTCGTTGGCCCGCCGGACGACTCCCGGCCCGGCGTCCACCAGGTAGGGAGTGCCGTTCACGACCACGGCCAGGGACGAACCGGCACGATCGGGCTCGGCGTTCGGCGTCCCGGTTCCCAACAAAATGAGTTGGGTCGTTCCGGAGGAGACCGTCTGAGGCCGTCCAGGCTCTGTATGTGACGGAGGGATCGGGAAGAGGAGAGGGAGAATCAGAGCTAATGCGACGTAGGTTGGGCCCATGGTTCGCCACCGGGTTTCGAATACGGACTCTGCACGGCATGCCGTGCCTGACGAAGAAGAAAGCAAGAATAGGTGCCTTTGGCCGGCCGTGGCCAGGATGGGTCTCTATCGCGCTCCTTCTATGCCGTCGATAAATTGAAAAGATCGTCGGGTGTATTCTCGACTCCCCCGAAAACATGACCTATTCCTGGAAGCCCTCGATGGCATCTCCGCAACAGCTCTTGTCAGCCCTGGCCGATGCTTTCTCTGCCCTCGAGAGCTTCGGGCAAGACGGGCCCCAGTTTTCGGAGGCGGTTGAGCGCATGCGGGCGATTCACGGAGAAATCGGATGGCTTTCAGCCACCGTCGATGAGGGTGGCTTCACCGTTCGGGGCGATGCCGTTCCGGACGAGGGTGGGGAGCTCGAGGCGTTCCGTTCGGCCCTGGCCGAGGCCGGCGTACGGGAGCTCCGACTCCAGGAGGTCTTGGCCCCGGATATGGTGACCGACTTCCTTCATCGGTTGAGCTCGGAAGCCGAGGAATCGGAATCCCCCCCGTCGGCCCGGTTCAGAGGGCTGGAGAGCCAGGTCGGAATCTCTTTTCGGACCACTCAAACCGCCCTGCCGGGCATGGCTGGTGGGGTCGTCAGGCTCTTCACGGAGGGAGCGCCCGGGCCTTGGGACGACCGGGCAGCGGAGAACGACGAACAACCGGGAGAGGGGTCCGCCCTTTCCGATCATCTCCTGAAGGACATAGAGGAATATCTGGCCAACCCCGACGGGGATCGGACGGCCAGCGAAACGGAGCTCCGGGGCCACTTCGAGGGTTTCTCGGCTTCTCGTAACGTGGCCGCCCTCACCGAACTGGTAGAGGCCCTGCTGGAACCCTCCGAAGACCGGCCGGCTGACCGGGATGCGGTGGAGTTGGGTCGCGAGTTTGTCACGCCGGCCGTGGCCAGCAATTTCGTCGCGCGCCTGGGAGCCACTCGAGACGAAGAGGAGAAAAGGAGGTTGACCGATCTCCTCTCCAGGATCGGAAGAGAAGGGGCTCTGGCACTGGCGGACGCACTGGGAGAGGCGAGGGACCGGTCTCAGCGCAGAGCTTTCCTGGATGCCATGGGCTCCATGGGTCCCCTCGGGCTCGAAGGGGCACAGCGCATGGTGGAGGATCCACGCTGGTTCGTGGTCCGGAACGGGGTCTCGCTTCTGGGCGAACTGGGTGGGGAGGATGCCATCAGCTATCTGACGGGAACCCTGGCCAACGACGACGCCCGCGTGAGAAAAGAGTCCGTCCTGAGTCTCGCGAAAGTTGGGGGCCGGGACGCGGAGACGCTGATTACCGGAATGGTCTCCGACGGGGACCCGTCGGTTCGGGCAGCCACCTGCCGGGCATTGGGGGTTATGAGGTCGCCTCGCTCGGTAAAGGCCCTGACGGAAGTCTTGAGGGACAAGGATCCTGAAGTCCAGGTCGAGTGTCTCCGTGCGCTCGGCCAAATCGGGGATCCAGGCGTCGTCCGAACCATCGAAAAGAGGGCTTTTGGTGGGCTCCTGTCCAAGCCGCCGACGGATGTGCGGATCGCCGCTTTCCGGGCTTTGGCCGGGATCGGGACCCCTGGCGCCTTGAGGGCTCTGAAGAAGGGCACCGACGATCCCGATCAGACTGTCCGAACGGTTGCCAGAGCTCTGGTTGGAAGGGACTGACCCTCAGACGATCGTCAGCAGGTCCGCGAGAATCCGCAGGAAGTTCAGCTGCTCCTCGACACCCGTCTCCTTCACCTCCCCTTCGTCCTCATTCGAGTGGGAAAAGAGGGAGGTGACATAGGCTCGTACGTTCGTGCGCCTGGGGAAGGCCTCTGCCAGTCGGAGGGTTTCGGAGAAGGGGATGAGGCGGTCGCCCCGGCCGTGGACCAAGCGAACGGGCACCGAGACCCGATCCAGGAAGGACATGGGGTCGGAATGGGGCACGGAGGTCCGAGCAGCCTGGGCCAGGGCCGGGGCCAGATGTCGAGCGGCCTCACTTGGGGATCCATGCCCGGCTGGAGGAGCAAACGCACGAAACAGCTCATGTCTGGTTGGGTGGATCCGGCCGATCAACTCTTCTTTGTACGAGTCGTAACAGGCGTCCCAAGCCCCCACCTGGAGGTCTCCGGCTTTTTTCGCCAGGGCGACCAGGGCCTGGGCCACGTCTGCGGCGTCTTCCAACCCCGGGATCGCCGTCAAGTAGTTGGCCCCTACCACCCAACGGCCATAGGGATCCGGATCCAGCCGATAGTGCCGGCCATCCCACTCGTGTTCACCCTCGAACAAAAAGTGGATGGCCCGATCCAGGTCACCGTACCCGCCAAAACCCGCCACCCCTCCCAAGTGCTCCCGAAGGAGTGGGTCCGTGGCGGAGAAGAGGACCTGGGGCACCCCGAGGGAAAACCCCATCACCCCAATGTGTCCTGCTCGCCCCAATCCCTCCGCTTCGAGTCGAAACACGGAAGCACGGATGGTGGCGGTGGCCTCGTCCGGCGCCAGATAGAGCTCTCGCCACTCCGGGATCTCGGGAACCAGGACCACTGCTCCGGTTCCCGCCAGGGCCCGAATGAAGCGGACCAGTACCGGGTGGTGTCGCCCGGGGCGAGTCACGCCATGGAGTACCACCCAAGCTGGAGGAGAAGGGGACGGGTTTCCGGGCCGGACCAGAGTGCCTGGAACGACCCGAT
>JABDNZ010000234.1 GCA_013043565.1 Gemmatimonadota bacterium
GTCTTTGCCTGCCCCACACCAAGGACCTTCAAACCTCCCCGCAGGGACGCGTCTCCGGTAAGCTCGCCGATCACGGCACTGGTCTTCGTGGTGCCTATGTCCAAGGCTGCGACGAGATTCGCTCTCATGGTCAATTCCCTTGAGCCCTTTTGAGCCGTACCACAACCTGTTCGTCAAAGCGGAGATCGAGATCCATCACGTCTCCGTCCTCGAACCGGGTGCGGGCGTCCGTCAGAACCCGAAGGCCCGCTTGGATCCGCCTGCTGGGGAGGCCTGGCCTGAAGTGCAACGTTACGGGAGGGTCCGAGATGCTGGCTCTCATGTCCCCCCTCGGGTGGAGGGCAAAATCCGAAATCTTCGAATGGAACTCCGGATCTCCCTTGGCCAACCGGGAGATCTCCCCGGCCAACAAACGCAACCCGGCCGGGGACAGGGATCCCGGTCCCTCCCTCCCCGCGGATGCCATGATGGGAAGATCCAGCTTGTGAACGGAGGGATCGATGGGGAGAATCCGCCCGTCCTCGTCCACCGGCTCCAGAGTCGGATTCGGGAACAGAGCTACCGGCTCCCGCTCCACTACCCGAAAGAGGAGGGCGTGGGGAAACCGGCGATGGACGGTCACGTCTTTCACCAATGGGTGTCCCTCGAGTCGCCCCTCGAGGGCTTTCGTGTCGTCCCAGACGCTGGCGGAAGGGGACAAATCCAGGACCGCCACGGCTTCCTCATGGGTGAGGAAACGGGCTCCTCGGAGACGGACCTCCCGAAGCTTGAAGGCCTCGACCTCGGCCAAGGCCTCGGGGATTCGGGAGAAGGCTCCTCCCAGCGCGACGGCTAGCGCCAGGACAAACACGAAGGTCAGCCACCGCTTCATGACACGCCTCCCCTCTCGGCGTGTCGGTCCTCGAGGGCGGCCAGTAGATCCGACCCCAGGAACTCGATGGAGCCGGCCCCCATGGTCAAGCACACGTCCCCCGCCTCAACGCTGGGAAGCAGCGCTTCGGGCAGTTCTTCCAGAGAGGCGTGGAACGACACGTCGCAGGCCCCCGAGGCCAGGGCGGCCTGGGCCACGAGAACCCCCGTCACGCCCGGAAGGGGATCCTCTCGGGCTGGATAGACTTCGGTGACCCACACCACGTCGGCGCCGGCAAGGGCCTTACCGAACGCATCGGCAAAATCTCGCGTCCGGGAGAAGAGATGGGGCTGGAAGACCGCCACCAGGCGACGCCCGGGGAAACGGTCCCGAGCAGCATCGAGGGTCGCTTCGATCTCCGAGGGGTGGTGAGCATAGTCGTCTACCACCGTGACCCCACCCACCTCGCCCAGGACCTGAAACCGACGACTCACCCCCTTGAAGGAAGCCAACCCCTGGGCGATCTCATCCCACCCCGCCCCGAGAGACCGGGCCGCGGCCGCCGCCCCCAAAGCGTTCAACACGTTGTGCCGGCCGGGCACCTGCAGCGTGATTTCGCCCCGGGACTCCCCGGACTCCACGATCTGGAAGCTCGCCCCGCCGCCCTCCTGGCGAAGCTCTATCCCCCGAAGCTGAGCCCCAGGGTTGAGCCCGTAGGTCCGGGTGGGCCTCCCGAGCCCCGCAAGCAACCGACTCACTCCGTGATCATCCCCGCAGGCCACCACCTGACCATCGGCATGAACACAATCCAGGAAGGCCTCAAAAGCCTCTTGAACACCGTCGAGATCCCCATAGATGTCCAGATGGTCGGCTTCCAGGTTGTTCAGAACCGCCACGGTGGGCCGGAGGTGGTGAAAGGACCGGTCGTGCTCGTCGGCCTCGACCACGAACAGCTTGTCACTCCCAAATCGGAGATTGGACTCCCAGTCCAAAACCCGGCCTCCCACAAATCCGGTTGGGTCCATCCCGGCAGCGAAAAGGGCTTCGGTCGCCATTGCGGTCGTCGTCGTCTTCCCATGGGTTCCAGCCACGGCCACCACCGTACCTTGATTCACCCACCCGCCCAGAGCCTCCGCCCGTTTCATGACGGGGATGCCTATCTCCCGGGCCCGCTGGATCTCGGGGTGGTCCTGAGGCACGGCGGCGGTCACGACCAACGCCGAGGCATCTTCCACATGGGCTGGATCGTGACCGGAGAAGATCTGACAACCCCAGGAG
>JABDNZ010000240.1 GCA_013043565.1 Gemmatimonadota bacterium
CCTCCGCCCCCGGGCCCCTTTATGAAAATGACAAACCACCCCCGGGGCGAGCTCGTCCCGGAAGCCGGGAACCCGCCGGCTTCCCTGTTCAAAGACGGTGCCAAGTCCCGGAAGCGAGCACTCCTCCTCCTCGTGGTCCTGGTCCTGGCCGTGGGGACCATCCCTGCCGGGTTCGTGGCCTACGGGCTCCTGGCACGAGCTTTGGATGAGCAGGTAAGGGAAAGCCTCTCCATGGCGCCGGACCTCCTGGCCACCCGCTGGTCCGCCACCGTGGACGTCCGGATGATGCATGCCCGGGACGTGGCCCGGACACCGGGGTTGGCCGAAGCCCTCATGGGTGGGGACGACCTCCGGGCCACACGCATCGTGGAACAGGCCGGAGCGGGATTTCCCGAAGCACCACTCCTCGTTGGACGGGACGGAAGTGCTCTGATCCCGGCCGACTCCCTGCCTCCCGAGCTCCTCGCAGCGACTCGCCGAGGCGAGATGCCGGTAACCGTGGTGCCCGGCTCTGGCTCGGTATCGGTCGTTTCACTGGCGCCGGTGGAAATGGACGGAACCTGGGTAGGGGCGGTTGGGGGCACATCGGTCATCGATGCGGAAGAGGCCACGGCCCTGGCGGGCTTGACCCGGAGCGAGGTCCTGATCCTGGACGGAACGGGGGGAGTGGTTGGATCAGCCACCAGCAGCGCAGACCCTCAAACCCTCGCGGATGGAGTGGCGATTCCGGGAGATTCGGGTTTGGTCGGGGTGGGAAACGAGGCGGATTCTCACGAGATAAGAGAGGTTCGCGTCGGGGCCACCCGGTATCTGGTTCTCACTACCGCGATGGCTCCCGGGTCCGAGGTTCTGTTCCTGAAGGACCTGGAGCGGGAGCTGGCGGTCTTGCCTTTGTTGAGACGCATAGCCCTCTGGAGCGCCGGGATCACCCTCGGGTTGGCTCTGATCCTCGGAACCGTGTTTGCCGGGCGCCTGGCCAGGCCGGTGGGAAGTCTGGCCACGGCCGCCGGGCGTCTGGCCGGCGGGGACTTTGATGCGCCCCTGGAGCCCTCCGGCATTTCCGAGGTTAGCCAGGTTTCCGATTCGTTCGACCAGATGCGCCGGGCCCTCCGTTCCCGCCTCGCAGAGCTGGAAGAGGCGAACCGGCGGCTGGAGGAGGCCAATCGTGAGCTGGCCGACCGTCAGGAAAGGCTCATGGTTCTCCAGACCGAGCTGGTTCAGCGTGACCGGTTGGCGTCCCAAGGACGGCTGTTGGCTCAGTTGGCCCACGAAATCCGGAATCCCATCGCCAGCATCCGAAACTGCCTCGAGGTGCTCAGCCGTCGGACGGCCGACGAGCCGGAAGCTCAGAAGTTCGCCGATATGGCCATAGACGAGCTGCTACGAATGCACGAACTGACCGAGCAGATGCTGGACGTCCATCGGCCGAGGGATACAGAGAACTCGTCATGCGAGGTCGTGGCGGTTGCTCAAGAGGTGGCGAGTCTCCTCAGGGCTGGGACAGAGCCGGGGAAAACCCTGAACGTGTCGGTCGTGGGCTCTAGCTCCCCCAATGCCCGGGTGGCCCCGGACTCTCTGAAGCAAGTCCTGCTGAACCTGGGCCTGAACGCCCGGGAGGCCATGAAGGACGAGGGGCCCATGGAGATCGTCGTGAGCTCCGAGGGGGGGAAGGTGATTCTGGAGGTCTTGGACCGGGGCCCCGGGGTGCCGCCCGAGATCCTCCCCCGGATCTTCGACCCGTTCTTCACGACAAAATCCCAGGTTCAGGGTGTAGGGCTGGGCCTCTTCACGGCGGAAGCTATCGTGAGGACGTACGGCGGCCGGATCGGCGGGGCCAATCGGGAGGACGGTCCCGGGGCCCGGTTCACCGTGGAGTTCCCGGAGGCGGATGGGACGGGCGGTGGCCACGGAAGCCGAGCCGAGGAGCGGCCACCCAATGAGTGAGCAGGGGATTTCGGTACCGGCCCGGATCCTCCTGGTGGATGACGACCAGGCTTTCAGGGTGTCGACGTCCACCCTGCTAAGGGAAGAGGGATATCTGGTCGTTGAGGCGGGCAACGGGCAGGAAGCGGTCGAGGCCCTCAAACAGGGTGACTTCGACCTGATTCTCCTCGATCTGCGCATGCCTGGAGTCGACGGCATCCAGATCGTGGAAGTGCTTCGCCGGTGGGGAGAGGGGATTCCCGTCTTGATGATCAGTGGGTTCGGGACGGTAGAGACCGCGGTCAAGGCTCTGCACACTGGAGCCGACGATTTTCTCACCAAACCCGTCGAACCCGATGTTCTGATCGGACGCGTTGCCGGTCTCCTCGAAAGGCGCCCCTCGATCCGGCCGGATCCGGACGCAACATCCATTCGGTTGATCGGGCGTTCACCGGGGATCAGGGAGGTCGTCAATGCGATCCGGCGGGTGGCCCCCGGCGACACGACAGTGCTGATTCAGGGTGAAACCGGAACAGGAAAAGAGTTGGTAGCCCGCGGAATCCACTCCGCCTCCAGCCGGGTCGAGGGTCCCTTCGTACCGGTGAACTGCTCGGCTCTTGCCGAGAACCTGCTGGAGTCAGAGCTGTTCGGACATGTGAAAGGGGCCTTCACCGGGGCCGTTCAGGACAAACCTGGGCTGTTTCGTGCTGCCCACGAAGGAACACTGTTCCTCGATGAGATCGGCGACGTGAGCCCGGCCCTCCAACACCGGCTTCTCCGTGTGCTCCAGGAAAGGGAGTTCACCCCGGTTGGAGCCGTGAGCCCAGAGAGAGTCGACGTCCGGATCATTGCGGCCACTCACCGAGACCTAACGGAAGCCATACGTCTCGGTGAGTTTCGGGAGGACCTGTACTACCGTCTGAACGTCTTCCGCCTGGAGGTCCCGCCCCTACGAGCCCGGAAGTCGGATATCCCGCTCCTGGTGGAGCATTTCCTCCAGTCCCGGTCAGGGGATGTCATGGGACCCACCGTCTCCCCCCTGGCGATGCGGTTGCTCCAGGCTCACCGGTGGCCGGGGAACGTTCGGGAGCTGTTCAGCGTCCTGGAAAGCGCCCTGATACGGGCAGACGCAGGGAGTCGGGTCGAAGCCCAGCATCTTCCTCCGGAGATCCGGGACGCCCAAACACACGGCTCCAGTCGTCCTGGGGTCGAACCCGGGCGCTACTCCGCTTCCGAAACACCATCCTCGGAGAGGGAGACCATAGCCGCCGCGCTGGAAGAGGCCGGTGGGAACCGCACCAAGGCGGCACGCCTGTTGGGCATGGGTCGCACGACCCTCTGGAGGAAGCTGAAGGAGTACGGAATCCAATTCGAAGAACCGTCCTGAAGAATACCTCTCTTGCTGAATGGAAACCCTGAGCCCTTGGGTTAACGGACACCTTTCCCCGACTCCGGGGAGATGGGAGCAAGGGGCAACGAAAAGCGCCGGGCCACCGGTCGGGCGACCTGTTCAGGCGAGGGCGGCCCCGACAAACAAACCGACCCCGAGCAAGGTGTTGGT
Organism: Gemmatimonadota bacterium; assembly: GCA_013043565.1. GTDB lineage: Bacteria > Gemmatimonadota > Gemmatimonadetes > Longimicrobiales > Gaopeijiaceae > JABDNZ01. The sequence goes on from JABDNZ010000240.1 coordinate 3,485, forward strand.
GGCCAGATTCCAGATCACATTGGCACCCAAGGCGGGAATGGGGACGTCGGCAGAGGGGTCCCCGAATACCCACATGAGGGGCTTGGCCAGGAGCACGGACGGCAAGGCACCCATCAGTGCCCAGGCCGGGAACGTCCCAGCCACCACGCTTCCGACGATCCATAGGGGCACCAGCAAGGCCGCGACGGCGTAGACCACGGAAGCTCCCCGCCGGCCCAGCAGAAGGACCAGGTTTTTTCTCCCACCCTCTCGATCCGCCTTTTCGTCGGGGAATTCGTTCAACAGGAGCAGATTGAAGGTCATCAGAAACGCCGGAACCGATGCGGCGATGGCGACGCTCCCCAAGAGGCCTTCTTGAACGATGGCGACCCCCGATACAGCGAGGCCGCCGAGCCCCAGACCGGCTGCCACCTCCCCCACGCCCAGGCGAGCCAGGGCATCGGTGTACCCAAGAACAAAGACAGCACCAAACAGGAGAAAGGGTAGGAACGCCGGTCCGATTCTCGAAAGGAACCAGAGGCCGATGATCAGCCCTACCGCGGCGAAGAAAAACCCAAGCCGCAAAGCCGCCCCCACCGGAGCCTTCCCCGCCGGAAGGGTGCCCGACCCTCCAGAAAAGGGGGTGCGGACCGTGTTCAGGTCGATGCCCCGCCGCATGTCGCTCCACTCATTAAGAGCATTGACCGCGATATGAACAGCTACGAGGCCCACCAGGGCAAGTAGGGTCGGGCCGAGGTATGCGGTGCCTTCATAGGCCGCGGCGCCTGATCCGCACACCACCAGCGTCACGGGAAGTAAGAGGAATGGGGCCCGGGCCATCGCTGCGTAGGTCTTCAGGTCGGTCATGGGTTCTTCCCTCGCCTGATCCTGGGTTCGACACCATTCCGGAACATGCTTCCCCCCGGTGGCACCGACAACCTCGACGGCGTTCCTTTCCCTCGTGGGGCTCGAGCCCCAAGTTGCCCAAATTGATCAGCTCACTCCACGTTTCTCTGGCGCAGCCACTCTGGGGGTTTTTGATGGAGTCGGATGCTCTCTCTTCCGCCGGTGCCGTTCCCGCCGAGGGATCTCTGCGAGAGCCGTCCATTCTGATCCGGGGCGGCCAGATGGTAGTAGGTCAGGCGGTCATCCGTCAGGACCTGCTCATCCGGGGTGAGACGGTAGCAGCCCTGGGCGACCTTTCCCACATGGAAGCAGACCAAGAAATCGATGCGGATGGGCTCCTCGTTCTCCCGGGCGGAATCGACACCCACGTGCATTTCAACGACACCTTCATGGGAACGGTGAGCGTTCACGACTACTTCGTCGGGACGAGGGCCGCTGCCTTTGGCGGGACCACCAGCGTCATCGATTTTTCCAACCAGGTGCCGGGTGGCTCCCTCGCCAAGACCCTTCAGGACAAGTTGGAGGAGTCGGCAGGGAAAGCCCTCATCGATTTTGGCGTTCACCCGGCCATCACCCGCCCGGACGAGGAAACCCTGGCCGAGATTCCTGAGGTGGTGGCGGCGGGTGCCCCCACTATGAAGTGCTACATGACCTACCGGGAAGACGGTCTCCTCATCGAGGACGAGGACCTCAAACGTATCGTCCGCCCTCTGACCGAGGCCGGGGGCATGCTCATGCTCCATGCGGAGGACAACGACGCCATCGAGGCCAACGTCCCCAGCCTGATCCAGGAGGGGAAGACCGCTGCCATCTACCATGCCAGAAGCAAGCCGCCCGAGGTCGAGACCGAGGCCATCCGCCGAATCATCCAGATGGCCAGGGAAACCGGAGGACGGTTCTTCATCGTCCACCTTGCCAGCCCGGGAGGCCTCGAGCTCCTGACCGATGCAATGGAGGAAGGCCTCGACATCCGGCCTGAAACCTGTGCCCACTACCTTTACTTCAGTGATTCGGTTCTGGAGAGAGAGGACGGGATCAAGTGGATCTGCTCTCCGCCGCTTCGGGACGAAGCGGCCATGGAGGCCCTTTGGCAGGGGGTGGTGGATGGCAGGATCAGAATGGTGACGTCCGATGACGCGGCCTACTCATGGGAAGCCAAGCTCTTCGGGAAGGACCGCTTCGATCGGTGTCCGAATGGACTTCCCGGCATCGAGGCCCGCTTCCCCCTACTCTACTCGGAAGGTGTGGCCAAAGGCCGAATCTCTCTTCCGCGATTCGTCGAGATCGTTTCTTCGGAGCCCGCCCGCCTGTTCGGCATGGCACCGAAGAAGGGAAGGCTCGATCCGGGGTCGGATGCCGATGTGGTCATCCTGGATCCTGAAACGACCTGGGTCATGGGCCAGGACACTCTGCACATGGGGACCGACTGGTCGGCGTATGAGGGGATCGAGATCACGGGCAAGATTCTGAAAGTCTTCTCGAGGGGTGAGCTCCTCATCGACGGAGAGGAGTGTCTGGGGACACCGGGGCGGGGAAGGTATTTGCACCGGAGGCTCAATGGCTGACCGGCTCTTTTCCGGGGCTTCGCCTGAGAAGGTAGAAGAGGCGCTGGCCCCTTTGGTGGATTTCCAGGAAGACGGCATGCACATTGCCGATCTGATCTGGATGGTGGAGGATGACCTGATTCCCCACCTCATGCGATACGAGCTTCCTTCCTGCCAAGGATTGTTCAACTCGCCGTTGGAGGAGGGTGCGGCATACGGTGCCGAGGTGGCCCTGGAATGGAACCAAGGCGTCACCAACTGGCAGGTCTCCCCCGGGGGGGCCATGCTGGAGGAGCTCTGCTGCAAAGCCCTCTGCAGGCTCTTCGGCTTCGGGCCCGACGCCGACGGAACCGTTCTTTACAGCGGCACCTATGCAAACCAGCAGGCCCTCTACATGGCGCTGCACCACCGGGCCCGAGAGGCCGGATTCGACTTCTCGGAAACGGGGCTGGCCGGGTTCGAGGACCCGTCCAAACTGGCTGTCGTCGTATCCGCCGATGCCCACTTCTCCCTGAAACATGCAGTCAGATTCCTCGGCCTTGGGGAGGCCGCTCTTGTCACGGTCGAAGTGGATAAGAAGCTGCGTATGGATGCGGATGCGTTGCGACGGACCCTTGCGGATCTCCGAGGCCGCCGGGATGTGTTCTGCGTCGTGGCCACGGTCGGCACCACCTCCACCGGGGCCGTGGACCCGGTCGGGGAGATCGCCGACCTATGCAGGGAAGAGGGCACCTGGCTGCATGCTGACGGCGCTTATGGATTGGCCTACTCGCTAATCCCCGAGATAGCCCCCCTGTTCCGGGGACTGGAGAAGGCCGACACGGTGTCCTGGGATCCCCACAAGCAGATGGCCGTGCCCATCCCCAGCTCCATCCTCTTCGCCAGGGATCGTGAGCTGTTTCAGCC
>JABDNZ010000248.1 GCA_013043565.1 Gemmatimonadota bacterium
GAATGGGTGCCGACCCGCTGCGAATCGACTTTCCCGGCCTGGATCCCCCGGATCCCCCGGATCTCCGGCGGGGGGAGGGCGAGCAAAAACGGCCCAGGGGAGCCTCTTCGGTTTGGGCATTCTCCGCAGGGTTACTGGCCTGGGCCCTAGGGCTCTGTCTCTTCGCAGCCCTTCCTTTCTTCGCGCTCATCCGAACCTCCGTCTATCTCTTCGACCGATACCCGGTTTCGGGTTGGACCGCTTTGGGGGGTGGGGTCGTGGCGACCGTGGTCCTGCTCCTACTCTACCTCGTGGCCGTGAGCTTTCGGTTCGGAGGGAAGGGGCGGGTCCCGAAGTCCGTCAGGAGGGGCACGGCGCTTCTGGTCGGCTCCTACTGTCTTTTCGCCCTGATCTACCTCTCCAGCGCGAATGCCAAAACCGAGGAGGTTCGGTCCACGTACACGGCGTTGGCCCCCATACTCCGTGTGGCCACAAGCACACTTCTGCTCGTCGATAGGGAAGGGGTTTTGACCGATACGGGACGGACCGAGGAAGACTATCGGACGTGGGGAATTCCGGTGAACGATGCCTCCCTTCATCTCCCTCAAGCCGATGGATATGTCTATGCCGTGGACATCCGGACTCTGGCCCGCCCGGAATGGAGGAACCGGGCCGTTTCCTTCTACTTCCGGCTCATGGGGTTCGAGACTCTCCGTCACGTCGGGACGGCGGACCACCTTCATGTCAGCCTGGATCCGAGTACGCAGGGGAGCTAGGGGAACAAACGGGCGGCCTCCCCGCTACTAACAATATAGTTGACAAGAGAACCGCCTCGACTTATGGTCCTACTATGAACCTAGTAGATTGTCGATCCGAGAAGGATCCCGTGGTCCTGACCAGCAGGGAAATGGACGTGATGAACGTCCTCTGGAAGCTGGGTTCCGGGACCGTGTCCGAAGTCCGAAAAGGGCTCAAGGACACTCTGGCCTACACGACGGTCCTCACCATCCTCCGGACCCTGGAGAAGAAGGGCCACATCAGCCATGAAGAGGAGGGGCGGGCCCATCGGTACGTACCCCTCGTCGAAAAAGCTGAAGCCCAGGAGGGAGCGGTTCGGCGGGTGACCCGAAAACTCTTTTCAGGCTCACCCGAGCTCCTCATGGCCCACCTCATCCAGGAAAAAAGTCTGTCGGAGGAGCAGCTCCGGCGCCTAAAGGTCCTGGTGGATGAAAGGCTGAAGGAGGAGGGCAAATGATTGCCGCATGGATTCTTTACGCCCTGCTGGTGGGGACCTTTGCCGGGGCTGGAGCCCTCGCTCTCGAGAACCTTCTGAGAGCCCATCGGTGGTCGACTCGCTGGGTGTGGGCCGGAGCCATGAGCCTCTCCGTCCTATGGCCGGTGGGGCATCTGATCCTCAAGGTCTGGCCGCGGGCTGAGACCGGGGGCGTCATTCCCGAGCCGTTGGGGGTAGCGGTCCTGGATCCGCTCACCGTTCAGGTGACCCGGGAATCGTTCCTCCGGAGCCTGGACCAACCGATCCTCCTGGTCTGGCTGATCTCCACCGGCCTTCTACTCGGCGCCTTCGTGGTCCTGGTAACCCGGACCAGGCGGATGCGGGCGGCGTGGGAGGGGGATGAGGCTGCGGGTGAGCCAGTGCTGTACTCACGGGACTTGGGTCCAGCCGTGGTGGGGTATCTGAGCCCCGAAATCGTACTACCGGGTTGGTGCAAGGACCTTGAAGACGAAACGCTGGCCCTCATCCTGGATCACGAGAAAGAACATCTGAGGGCCGGGGATCTTCGGCTTCTTCTCACGGTGGCCGCCCTACCCATCCTTCTCCCGTGGCACCTCCCTCTCTGGTGGCAGTTCAAACGTCTTCGATTGGCAGTGGAGGGGGATTGTGATCTCCGAGTGGTGAGGAAACACCCGGAACAGACCCGGCCTTACCTCGAGCTTCTGCTGAAGGTCGGGGGCAGTGCCCGCCAAACTCCGGCCCTCGTTGCCATGCTGTCTGAGCTTGAAGAAACCCTGGAGCGGAGAATCCGAATCATGACGATGCCATTCCCCCGAAAACCGTGGATCCGTGGGGTTTCCCTGGCAGGAGTTGGGGCTCTCCTCCTTGCCGTGGCCTGCTGGGCTCCCAGCCCGAACGAGGTCCCGGAGGACGAGGCGGAGTTGGTCGAAGGAATCGAGCTTCCTCCTCCGCCTTCGGATGCCAGAGCGGATCTCTCTGCGGAGCCGACCTTTACCCCCTATACGGTGAGGCCCGATATCACGAACCGATCGGACGTGGCCAGGGCATTGGAAGCAGACTATCCGCCGCTCCTGCGGGACGCCGGAATCGGGGGTACGGTCCAGGTTTGGATCTTCATCGGCGAGGACGGGCAGGTCCAGAATGCCCAGGTCGACGAGAGCTCCGGGCACCAAGCCTTGGACGAAGCGGCCGTTCGAGTGGCCAATGAGATCCAATTCACCCCGGCTTTGAACAAGGACAAGCCGGTGCCGGTTTGGATCTCGCTCCCTATCACCTTCACCACCGATGGCGGACGGCGGGAGGACTCGACTGTGGACCCGCCCGACGTTGAGCCGGAGCTGGCCGGAGTTTCCCCCGAGGCCGTGGACATTCCGCCTCCGGATGAGGTTCTTCCAGGTGTACCCAGGGGCGATAT
>JABDNZ010000256.1 GCA_013043565.1 Gemmatimonadota bacterium
ACCACGGCACGGGAAGGCCGACCCTGAAGGAGAAGCCTTGTCTCTTCCTCCTCCCCGAGGCGAACTGGAAGAAACGGTCTCTGGAGCTGAAGAGCGAGAGAGTGCCGCTCACCCTGGACTGGAACAGGGCCGGATCGGTGAAGGAGAGCGTAAAGGAGTTGATATACCGGCCGAAGTCCCACCTGAGGTGTCCCTGTTTGGCCTGTCCAAAAAGGTTGGGCTGATCGTAGCCCAGGAACCCCGACACCCCGGTCCCGCCTCCAACGGCTGTTCCGAAGTTGATCGAACCCGTCTGGCGCTCCTCGACGTAGAACGTGATATCCACGTCCCCGGTCCGTTCATCGGGCTGGATGTCGGGGAGCGGAAGGGGTGACTCGAAGAACCCCAGGGATCCTATGCTCTGGTAGCTCTGAAGGAGGGTGGCCTGACTATACACGTCGCCGGGCAGGGCATAAATCCGCTCGCGAATGACCCGGTCGTGGGTGTACTCGTTCCCGGTGATGGTGATCTTGTTGATGTAGGCGGGATTCTGCTCCGTGATCCGCCATCCGGCCCGTACTGAAGGGGTTTCACCCTCCACAGGGTCCAGCTTCTCCACCCACGGCTCGATCTGAGCGTAGAGGTATCCGTCGTTGTTGTATGCCTCCCTGAGCCGCTGCACGGACTCCTCGAACCTCACAGCGTCGAAATATGTCGTGTCGCGGCCCCCGCCACCCCCCAAACCGAGGGTGCTGAGAAGGCCCCCGGCCTGCTCCTCGAAGTACCTTTCGATCTGTTCGGTCTCGAAGTGCCGATTCCCCTCCACGACGAAGTCATCGAGCCGATATTGGACCCCCTCCTCCACAGTCATCTCCAGACGGGGCTTTCCGGTCTGGGGATCCACGATGAGCGTATCGGAGACGACCCGAAAATCGAGGAATCCTCTCGAGCGATAGACGGACGGAATGGCCAGCGCCAGGTCCTGATCATACCTATCGGCGTCGTAAGAACCGTTCCGGAACCAGAAGAAACCTTCCTGCTTGGTACCCATGGCCCCCCTGATCTCCTCGTCAGAGACGGCCTGGTTCCCCTGGATATCCACGTCCGCGATGGTGATCCGGTTCCCTTCCGTTACGTCCAGGAACAGATGCACGACACCCTCCCGGCCCTCGATATCCTCGGTCCGTTCGTCGATTCGGGCGAAGGGGATCCCCTTGTTGGCCAACTCGCTGCGGATGAAGTCCTTTGCCTGGAGGATCTTAGGGGGTGAGTAGGGGAAGTTGGTCTGGAGGCCCGAGGTGTCTCTGACCGTCGATTCGGACACGTTTTCCAGCCCTGCGATGGTGATCCTGCCGATCACCGGCCTCTCCTCCACCTCCACGATGAGGGTGACAGGCGCATCCACCGATCCCTCGGCGCGTACCGTCACGTCCTCGAACTGCCCAGTGGCGAACAGAGCCTTGATCCCAGATTGGATGTCCCGGTACGTAACCTCGGTTCCGGCCTGGATCCCCAGCGTTCCGATGATGGAGGCCGCAGCCAGGCGAGAGGCTCCTTCTACCGCGATGGAGTCCACCTGGACCAGGGGGACTGCTATCTGCCCCTGGGTTTGCTGGGCTCCAGCCACGTCGGCTCCCCCCCCGACCATGCCGGCCCAGAGAAGAACAAGAGTCGAGAGGAAAGCTCCCGCCCCCGGCATTCGCATATGGTTGTCCTCTTCCCTTGATCAGGTCTTTGTCGGGGACGTAGCTCCGAGGGAAAGCCCCTCCCCATCGGCGTCCACGTCCACAGCGATTTCATCCCCTGCGTCGAACTCGGCCAGGAGTATCTTTTCCGAGAGCGGGTCCTCGAGATACCTCTGGATTGCCCGCCTCAACGGCCGGGCGCCGAACTTCTCATCGAACCCGTTTTCAACGAGGAAGGTCACCGCCTCGCTGGTCAGCCGAAGCGTCAGTTCCTCCTCGGAAAGCCGGTCACGAACATCGGACAAGAGGATGTGAACGATTTCCCCGATCTGCTCCTTGGTGAGGGGATGGAAGACGATCGTATCGTCCACCCGGTTCAGGAATTCCGGGTTGAACGCCCGCTCCACCTCCTCCTTCACCTTGTCCCGGATGATCTCGTAATTCGATTTGGGATCCTGGCTGTGAAAGCCCAAACCCCCGCCCTTCGAGATCTCACGAGCCCCAAGATTGGACGTCATGATAAGGACGGTGTTCTTGAAATCAATGGCCCGCCCGTAATTGTCGGTCAGGTGCCCTTCATCGAGTACCTGAAGTAGGATGTTGAACACGTCGGGGTGGGCCTTTTCGATCTCGTCCAGGAGGACGACGGAATAGGGCCGCCGGCGAACAGCCTTGGTGAGGGCACCGGAATCTTCATAACCGACGTAGCCCGGAGGCGCCCCGATGAGGCGGGAAACCGAGAACTTCTCCATGTATTCGCTCATGTCCACCCGGATCAGGGCTTCCCGATCGGCGAACAGGAACTCGGCAAGGGCCCGGGCCAGTTCCGTCTTCCCGACGCCTGTCGGTCCGCTGAAGATGAAGGACCCGATGGGGCGGCGGGGATCCTTGAGCCCCGCTCGGCTTCGGCGGATGGCCCTGGAGATCGAGCCAATGGCGTCATCCTGGCCCACCACCCTCTTGTGTAGCTCGTCCTCCATGTGGACCAGGCGGTCTGTCTCGGCCTGTTGGAGTCGGGTCACGGGGATCCCCGTCCATCGGCTCACGATAAACGCAACGTCTTCCTCGCCGATCTCCGGTCGATGTTCCCGTCGCTCCTCTTCCCAAGCCGCCTTCTTGCTCCTGATCTCCTCCTGGAGCTCCCGTTCACTGTCCCTCAGCTCGGCGGCCCGCTCGAAGTCCTGGTCCCGAATGGCCTCTTCCTTCCTTTCGGCAATCTCCGAAAGGGACTCCTCCAGGTTTCCGA
>JABDNZ010000257.1 GCA_013043565.1 Gemmatimonadota bacterium
CCCACGGAAAGAGATGAGCCCCGCTCCCCCAACGGCTGATCGTATCCCTTCGGGAGCAGGCCCACGATCCGGTCCGCACCTACCCGGCGGGCGGCCCTCTGGATCTGGGTGTCCCCGATCTGTTTCGATCCCAATCGGATATTGTATCCAACGTCCTGGCTGAAAAGGAACACGTCCTGGAGCACGAGGCCGATCCGGTCCCTCAACTCCTTGAGTTTCACCTGTCGAATGGGCACACCGTCGAGGAGAACCGTGCCTCTCTGGGGTTCGTAAAACCGCATCAGAAGATTCACCAGGGTGGTCTTCCCGGCTCCGGTATGGCCTACGATCGCGATCTTCTCGGCCGGTTCGACTCGGAAACTCACGCCTCGGAGAACCCAGTCCGGTTCGCCGTCCTCCGTATTTCCGTACGCGAACCAGACGTCCCTGAATTCGATCTCCCCTCGGGTCGGGGTAGGCAGGGGCTTCGGCTCCGCCGGATCCCGAATCTCGATGTCCTGGTCGAGGAGCTTGAAGATGCGCTCGGACGAGGCCATGGCTCCCTGGAGGAGGTTGTACTTCTCGGAAAGGTCTTGGATCGGTCGGAAAAACCGGCTGGCATACTGAAGGAACGCGGTGACGATCCCTACGGTGATCGTTCCTTCCAGGATCGAGCTACCCCCGTTCCAGATAATCAGAGCCAGGGCTATCGCGGTGAAAAGCTCGATGACAGGGAAGAAAAGGGCGTAATACGTGATGGACCGGAGATGGGCCTCCAGGTAGTCCAGATTGACTCTACGGTGCTCCTGGGCGTCCTTCGCTTCCCGGTTGAAGAGGTGAACCACCCTGATTCCCGTGAAGCGTTCGTGGAGGAAGGAGTTGATTCGGGCCAGCCGGACTCGAATGTCGCGATATGCTCCCCGGACCCGGGCTCGGAACAGAAAGGCGACCCAGGCCACGAAGGGAAGCACGCTGAAGGCCACCAGGGCAAGCCGCCAGTCCATGCGTAGCATCGCCGCTACGATGAATGTCAGCGTGAAAACGTCCCCGAAAACGCTAACGATCCCCGACGCGAAAAGCTCGTTCAGAGTCTCGACGTCACTGGTGATGCGGGTTATGAGGCGGCCCACCGGATTCCGATCGTAAAAGCCCAGATCCAGCCGCTGAAGCTTGGCGAAAATCTCTTTCCGGAGGTCGTACATGATCCTCTGGCCCAACCACGCGGTGAGGATCCGCTGGGTGTACTGGAGGAAGAAGCTGACCACCATGGCGCCCAGGAATCCCATGGCGAGAAAGGAGAGCAGACGCCCGTTGCCGTCGGGGATCGCCTCGTCCAGGGCAATCTTGGTGAGCCAGGGTCCGACGATTTCCAGAGCGGAAACCGCGGCGAGGATAAGGACTGCGAGACCCACGAGCCACCAATAGGGGGCGAGGTACCTGAGGAGGCGCCGCATGAGGCGGGCGTCGTAGGCTTTTCCCAGGGCCTCCTCTTCGTGGAGCTCGGTCTCCTGGCTCATACCATTCGGGATTCCAGGACCTTCAGGACTTCGTCCAAGGTCACGTCGGCGGCCTTTAAAGCCACCATCATGTGGTACAGCAGGTCCACGGCTTCCTGCGGGACCCGGTCACGTTCCTCCTTTGCCAGGGCGGTCAGGAGCTCGGCAGTCTCTTCACCCAGTTTTTTCAGACGGAGGTTCTCGTCTTCCAGGAGCTTCACCGTGTAGCTTCCAGCCGGGCGGCGGGCGGCTCGGTCTTCCAGGCGGTCCCATAGGGCAGGGAGGACGTACTCCCCTCCGGTCACCGGTGCGGAATCCGCGGCCTCGCCCTCATCGTCCGATAGCTCCCCGAAACACGTGGCCTCGCCGGAGTGACATGCGGGCCCGACCTGGCGTACCCTCGCCAGGAGGGTGTCCGCGTCACAGTCCATGTGAAGCGAGACCAGGTTCTGGAAGTTTCCGGACGTTGCCCCCTTGTGCCAAAGCTCCTGACGGGACCGGGACCAGTAGTGCATCTGCCCCTCCGCGAGGGTCTTCTCCAGAGCCTCACGGTTTGCGAAGGCCACCATCAACACCGATCCCGTCGCATGGTCCTGAGCCACGACCGGTAAAAGGCCGTTCTCCCAGAACCCGAGGGAGTCCAGGTCCTCACGAGTCAGGAGCCTGCGGTCCGTCATTGTTGTTTTCCGAATCATCTTATCTCCACGCCCCACTGGGCGAGCTCGTTCTTGATGGACCCGACCGTCGTAAGGCCATCGTGGAGAATGCCGGCCAGCAGCGCGGCCGAGGCCCGCCCTTCGGTGAAGGCTTCTCTGATATGGCCTGCCCCCCCGGCACCACCGGAGGCGATGACCGGTACGGTGACCGAATCTGCCACCTGGCGGGTGAGCTCCAGGTCGTACCCGGTTCGGACGCCGTCCCGGTCCATACTGGTGAGCAGGATTTCCCCGGCACCGAGCTCTGCGCATCTCCGGGCCCATTCGACGCCATCCAGCTCCGTTCGGGTCCTTCCGCCGTGGGTGTAGGCACGCCACGACCCAGCCTCCCGGGCAGCGTCGATGCTGGCCACGATGCACTGGCTACCAAAAAGCTCCGCTCCCTGGGTGATAAGGTCGGGGTTCATCACCGCCGAGGAGTTCATGCTGACCTTGTCGGCACCGGCCCTCAAAAGCTCTCCCATATCTGGAACCGTCCTCACCCCGCCCCCCACGGTCAGCGGGATGAAGAGCACCTCCGCCGTTCGTTGCACGGTATCCAGCAGCGTGCCCCGGCCTTCGGCGGAGGCCGATACGTCCAGGAAGACGATCTCGTCCGCGCCCTCGGCCTCGTAGCGTCGGGCCAACTCGACAGGGTCTCCAACGTCGCGGAGGCCCTTGAACTTCACACCTTTCACGACCCGGCCGTGGTCCACGTCCAGGCAGACGATGATCCTGGGTCTCAGCATCAATCCAACTCCAACGCCACGGATCCCTTGGTGGAGAATACGCTTCCCTCTTCTCGAAGCGCTTGGCGAAGAGCGAGGCCGAAGGCCTTTACCGCGGCTTCCACCATGTGGTGCTTATCCGATCCACGGATCACGCGAATGTGGAGGGTGGCTCCCATGTTCACGGCGAGGCTCTGAAGGAAATGTTCATAGAGCCGAGAAGGCAGGCGCCCCACGTAATACGGGCGGCCTCCCACGTCTACGGCCGCCTCGGCCAATGCCTCGTCCATCGGCACGACGGCCCACCCATACCGTGCGGCCGTCTCGGGGGCTTCTTTCCGAAGCGCGGTTCCCAGGCTTATCCCCACGTCCTCGATAAGGTGATGTCGAAGATCGCCTGAGGCCTCGAGCTCCAATGCGAGCCCGGCATATCGGGCCAGGGTCTCGACCATGTGGTTCAGGAACCTGTCGCCGGTTTCCACCTGAATCCCCCCACCGTTCTTGTCGATGGAAAGGGTCACCGTCGTCTCTTTGGTTTCTCTTTTTAGTTTTGTCATGATCCAAACTCTTCGGCGACCGCCACCGGGGGGAGGGTCCCGGTATAGAGCGCCATGCCTAGAACGGCCCCGGCGGCTCCCGCCCCGTCAAGGGCTCGAAGCTCGTCCAGGGTGGTGATCCCGCCGGAGATCCAGACGGGGTGTGTCGTGCCGCGTATAACATCAATGGCCGCGGGAAGGTCGATGCCCTGCATACGCCCCTCCCGGGATACGTCGGTGCAGAGGACTCCGGCCAGCGGAAGGGGAGCCAATCGATCGAGGAGTTGATGTACCGGGAGGCCCGTGGATTCGGTCCAACCTCGCCTCAGCACCACCCCATCCCTTATATCTGCTGCAACCGTGATCTGATGGGGGTGCTCGAGGGCCAGGGCTGCGAGCCAAGGCGTGTCGTCGATGGCCCGGGTTCCGATGATGATACGGTCTGCGCCTCGAGCCAATGTCTCACGGGCCGCGTTCCGGTCTCGGATTCCGCCGCCCACCTGCACAATCGCCTCCGTGCTCTCGATGATCCTTTCTATGGTGGATCGGTTTTCTCCGAGGGAAAGCGCGGCATCAAGATCGACGACGTGAAGAGTCTTGAAGCCCATGTCCCACCAGCTCCGGGCCTGGGCGACAGGATCGGGAAGGGAAACCCTCTCCTCCTCTGGGACTCCCCCAACGAGTTGGACGCATCTCCCTTCCCGGAGGTCGACCGCAGGAGCGACGATCACCGGAGTTCTCCAAGGAAGTTCTGAATGATTCGGAGGCCTGGAGCCGAACTCTTCTCCGGGTGGAACTGAACTCCACAGGTTTGTTCGGTCCTGACCCCGGCCGCAAAGGTCTCTGTCTCGTATCGTGTGGTAGCGATGACAAGATCCGGGTCCCGGGGCTCGCAAATGAACGAGTTGGCGTAGTAGGCTACGAGTCCGTCCAATCCCGTGAATACGGGGTCGGGTGCAAGCGCCACGTCGTTCCAGCCCATCTGTGGGACGACCCGAGTTTGCAGGCGTCGAACGGTCCCCCGGATCAGTCCGATCCCTTCCCCGTCACCTTCCTCCGATCGTTCAAAGAAAAGCTGCATGCCGAGGCATATGCCCAGGCATGGATATCCAGCCTCGAGGGCGGTTCGAATCCGGTCCCGGTTTTCTCCCAACGATCTCACCGCAGCCCCGAACGATCCCACGCCCGGGAGGATCAACGCGTCTTGACTGAGGGCCTCTCCCCAGTCGTCGGTAATCGCCACGCCGGCGCCGCCCGCCTCCAACGCTTTGGCGAGGGAATGGAGGTTTCCGGCTCCGTAGTCGAAGAGGGAAACCCTCATGAGCCGGGATTCCTGGATTGGGGCGTTTCGAATAGCTCATCGAGGGCATCCAGGAATCGCTGCATCATATGCCAGGGACCGATGGTCACCCTGAGGGCGTCCCCGATCCCCGGGAGACCCCTGAATGGCCGACCCGACACTCCCCGATCCCTCAGGGCGTTGTTGACCTCCACCGCCCCGGCCGGTTCGGTGGGAATCAGGAGGAAGTTGGCTTCCGACGGGAGGGGGCGAAGCCCTCTCTTCCCCAGCTCCCTCGCCAGGCGGTCACGGTTCTCCAAGGCCTCATCCCTTTTGCTCAGCGCCCAACCCGAATGGTCCTCAAGAGCCGCTGCGGCCGCCCGTTCAGAAACCTGACCCACCTTGTAGGGCCCTCGGGACTTCTCGACCTCTCGAACCAAGGCCTCAGGCCCAACCGCATACCCCACCCGGAGACCTGCCAGGCCGTACAACTTCGAGAATGTCCTGAGAACCAGAAGGCGGTCCCACGATGGGGCTTGTTGGAGAAAGCTGTCCTGGGAGAAGTCAGCATAAGCTTCGTCCAGGATCACCAAAGGACCGTCGGATCCGCCCAGGGCAAGAAGGCCCAGGAGCCAATCACTGTTCAGAGACAAACCCGTGGGATTGTTGGGTCGGCAGATGTACACCAGATCGGGCTCGTCCAGGAGGAGCCGCCCCGGGTCCACCTCCGCCTTTTGCCAGTCCACGGGGCTCGACTCCAGCCCGTTCATGCGGGCGAAAATCTTCACCATGGAGAACGAGGGAGAGGGAAAGCTCATCCGTCCGGGAGGGAGGGTCGCGGCCCGGAACACCGAGTCCAGGAGATCGTCTGAACCACAACCGGTGACCACGTTTTCCGCCGTGATACCGAACTTCCCCGCCACCGCCTCTTTTAAAGCCGAAGCATAAACGGATGGGTATCGGGAGAGGGCCTCTGGCGGGGCCTTCCGGACGACCTCCAAGGCCGCCGGATGGGCCCCCCAAAGGTTGGTGTTGTCACTGAGGTCCACCGGGGCCGGGATGCGGCCCGGATCATAAGGCCGAAGGAGGCGATAGTCCTCCCGAGGGAAAGGAGTCATTGGGTCCTCAGCGTTTGCATGGGAGCCATGGTTCCGACCGCTCCAGGGTTTCGGTTCATCGTGGTGGTCCTTTCCGAGCCCTGGCTGCCTCGGCATGGCCTGGGAGCCCTTCCGATTCCGCCATTCTCTCCACAGCCCCGCTCATGGCCGAAGCCGCCTCGGGGGTGATCTCTTGCCAGGTGTACATTCGGAGATAGTGGAGCGTCGAAAGGCTCGAGAAAGTACGGGCCAGCCCTCCAGTGGGAAGGACATGGTTGGCCCCGGTAATGTAGTCTCCGTAGGCCACCGCCGCCGCCTGACCCAGAAAGACCGTGCCTGCAGTCTGAGCCGCTTCCATGTCAGACCTCGGGTCGGCAGTGAAGAGTGCGAGGTGTTCCGCTGAATAGTCCTTTGCGAACTGGAGGACATCCTCCCAGCGATCTGCCAGCAGCAGGGCTCCTTGGCTGGAAAGGGCGGCTTCGACGATGTCCCTCCTGGGGGCCTTTTCCACCTCCGACGCCAGGGCCCGCCTTACGGCTTCGAGTAACGAGGTCGAGTCGGTCACCAGCGCCACGGCAGCATCCGGATCGTGTTCCGCCTGACAGATGAGCTCCAGTGCACAGAGGCGCGGATCGGCCCCGGCGTCCGCGACGACCAGAACCTCCGACGGCCCGGCAGGAGAATCGATGAGGACGTCGCCGGCCACCTGGCGTTTGGCCTCCGTGACATACCGGTTCCCAGGGCCCACGATGGCGTCCACGGCCGGGACCTGATCCGTGCCGTAGGCCAGCGCACCGATGGCTCCGGCTCCTCCCAGGGCAAAGAGGCGGGAAGCCCCGCCGATGGACGCGGCGGCCATCACCTCCGCCGGCGGGGCCCCTGAGGGTCCGGGAGGAGAACAGAGGATGATCTCCTCCACACCGGCGGCCTTCGCTGGCACCACGCCCATGAGAACGCTGGACGGATAAGCCGCCCGGCCTCCTGGGGCATAAACTCCGACCCGGGAGAGAGGCACTGCCCGACGTCCAAGCGTAACGCCAGGTCTGACTGTTACTTGCAGCTCTTCCGGGATCTGGGCCCGGTGAAAGATCTTAATGTTTTCCGCCGCCATTTCGAGGTCGCCGCGCAGTTTCGGATCCAACTCGGCGACCGCCGCCTCCCAACGGTCCCGAGGCACTTCCAACTCTTCCAGCGCGACTCCATCAAATTCCTCCGCCATGGCCTTCAGGGCGTGATCGCCCTGTCGCTGGACCCTGCTCAGGAGATCGGAAACTCGGGCCCGCAACTGGGGCTCGTCCGACGGTCTTCTGCTGACCAAGCCCCTGGTTTCCAGGGGAGTAAGGTCCGAGAGCTTCTTATCGAGATTGATCTTCATGGTCTTGGCCTCAAGGCATCAAACGCTCGATTGGCGTCACCAGGATTCCCTCAGCTCCCAGGGCTTTCAGGCGGATGATGGTCTGGTAGATCTTGTCGGCCTCAACCACGGCATGAGCTGCCACCCAGCCGTTGCCATTCTGGATCTCCACGATGGTGGGCCCGGATAGGCCGGGGATCACCTGCTTCACTTCCGGAAGGCGGTCCCTGGGCACGTTGGCCATGAGGTATCGTTTCGATCGAGCCCGAATCACAGACTCGAGGGCGGTGACCAACTCGGAGATCTTCTCCCCGGATTCCGGGTCCGCCACTGCCGCCCGGTTCGCGATGAGCCAGGCCGAAGAGGTCAGGATCGTGTCCAGTTCCTTGAGCCCATTAACCTTCAGGGTGGAGCCGGTGGACACGAGATCCACGATGACATCGGCGACCCCGAGGTGGGGTGCGATTTCGGCTGCCCCGGAAACAGGGGCCACCTTGACGGAAACGCCCAGTTTGTCGAAAAAGCTCTTTGTTACCCGAGGAAAGGAAGTGGCAACCCGGGTCCCGGCCTCCATCAACCGGGCCTCCGTGATGGTGCTTTCCTCCCGGACTGCAACCGCCAGGCGGCATTTTCCGTACTCCAGATCCAGGAGTTCCTCGACGGACTGGCCAGATTCGGCTACCAGATCAGCGCCCGTGACGCCCAGATCAGCCGCCCCATCCGCCACGAATTCCGAGATATCCTGGGCCCGAACGAAGATGGCTCTGAACTCCGATCCCAGGTTTGCCACCAGAGCCCTGTCGACCCTGGAGTCGGCCTTCAACCCCGCCTTTTCGAAAAGGGTCAGGGTTTGATTGGCCAGGCGGCCTTTGTTGGGAATGGCTATGCGCAACATGCGGTTTCTCCTGAAAAAAAACCGCGGCCCGCCAAGAAACGGGCCGCGGTGGGGGTTTTGGTTTGCTTCAGGCTCTGATTAAAGGCAAACCGCCTCCGCCACACGACCCGTGGAGGTCGAGTGATGATGGTGATAGTGCCGGCCCGTCGCCTGATTTTGCATGGAAAAAGTCTAGACCCAGGGTGGATCTCCGTCAACCTGTCGAACCACAGGGTATTCTCAGGGTAGGTCCCTGCCACGAACGGGTGGCTCTAGGAAAACTCCTGGGTATCCCGGTGAGCTCAGCTCCGCTATGATCGAGGGATGGACCAGAAAATCCGAATCCGGGGCGCCCGGCAGCACAACCTGAAAAACCTGGACCTGGATCTTCCGAGAAGGGCCCTGACGGTCATCACGGGTCCGTCCGGATCGGGAAAGTCCTCCCTCGCGTTGGACACGCTTTTCGCAGAGGGTCAACGGAGGTACGTGGAGTCTCTCTCCACCTACGCCAAGCAGTTCTTGGATCGCATGGAAAAACCCTCGGTGGACCTCATCGAGGGGATTGCCCCCGCCGTGGCCATCGAGCAGAAGAACCCAACCAAATCCAGCCGCTCCACTGTGGGCACGGCCACGGAGGTCTTCGATTACTTCCGTCTCCTGTGGGCCAGGGTGGGACGGACACGATGCCCCGACTGCGGGGACGAGGTCCGGCCGGATACGGTCTCTTCGGCCGTGGGAAGGGTCCTGGACCTCCCTCAGGACTCCCGGATCCTCATCACCTTTCCCCTGAACCTCAGCGAGAGAGTGACCCATCCCTTGGTGGTGGAGAACCTTCTGGCCATGGGGTTTCTCAGAGTGCTGGCCGACGGTGAGTTGATCGACCTGGGGGTTCAAGAGCCCCAGGACCCGTCCGTGTTGGGAGTGGATCTCACAGGCGTCTCGAGGCTTTTGGTAGTGGTGGACCGGCTCAGAGTGTCTCCGGAAGCCCGCGATCGTTTGGCCGACTCGGTAGGCACCGCCTTTGCCGAGGGGGAAGGGGAGGCCGTAATCGTGGGAGTTGGGGAGGGGCGCCGGGCGGGACTCTCCGAGGTCCTCGAACTCACCGAGCATTTCCGGTGCCCCCGCCACCCCGAACGGGAATTCCCGGAGCCCTCCCCCCAGCTCTTCTCTTTCAACAGTCCCTACGGCTCGTGCCCGGAATGCACCGGCTTCGGTGCCACTCTGGAGTACGACGAGGACCTCATCCTTCCGAACCCTCAGAGGTCCATCCAGGACGGGGCGGTGGATCCCTGGACCAAACCCCGGTACTTCAGGGAGCAGGGCGGGCTCCGGCAGTTCGCGCAGGACCAGGGCCTTTCCATCTATGCCCCATGGCATGAGCTGCCGGAGGACTTCAGGTCCTCGGTCCTTTACGGCGGGCCGGGCTTCCAGGGGGTGATTCCATTCCTGCGATCTCGGGAGCGGAAACGATACAAACGGTACATCAGAGTTTTCTTGAGACAGTACCAGAGCCCCAAGCGTTGCAGGGCCTGTGGGGGATCGCGAATCCGCCCCGAGGCCCTTTGGGTCCGAGTGGCCGACCGAACGATCGCTGAAGTGTCCTCCCTTCCGCTCGACGAGCTTCGGCCGTGGGTCGAAGGGCTTGAGCTGACCGAGATGGAGGCCCGAATCGCCGAGAGCATCCTTCGGGAACTGGAGTCTCGCCTTGGTTTTCTTGTAGAAGTCGGTCTCGGGTATCTGACACTCGACCGTCAGACTCGGACCCTTTCAGGGGGCGAGGGCCAGCGGATCAATCTCGCGAACTCCCTCGGCTCCAGCCTCGTGGACGCCCTCTATGTCCTGGAC
>JABDNZ010000259.1 GCA_013043565.1 Gemmatimonadota bacterium
CCCACGCTTCCCAAGGTTGGGATATGAGAGGCCTGCTGAAAATGGCGTAGGGCTGGACCCGACCTTCCAAGGACTCCCCGAACGAGGAAAGGAGCATGTCCGACGATGTCGCCTGCACATCCTGAAGAAACGCCATCAGGTCCTCATAGGACGTGTACTCTTCAAACCCCGATTCCTCGTGGGCGGTGCGGAGGACTTGGGACGTTGCCGGAGTGGCGGACAGAAACAACGCCAACAGGGCGAAGAACAAAAGTGAAGAGTGAGTTCTCGACCGAGCCATGGATCAACCTCTGTGTGGAAGGAGACGGTCGCGAGGCGCGTAATTCGCGCCGGAACAGGGTTGAAGGTGAACCACGGGGCAGGAGGTGGACAAGAGTTCGCGCGAAGCAGCGGAAAGGGGCTGTGGAGAGTCCTAAGAACCGGAGGTGCCGAAAAGGAAGACGATCCTCTTTTTCATCCCTCCCCCGTCAACCGCCTCAGGGTTTCCTCAAACTCCTTCTCCTTCACGCGGTTCTTCGCCCAGCCATACCCCTGCGTGATCGTAACGAGAAGTACCAATACCACCAGCAGTGTCTCGCTACCCTCCATCATCAATCCAATGGCCGGAATGACAGCGGCAGGTGAGATCCCCAGAAGGGCCCAGAGGGCGTGTCGGCCCTTCTTCTTCCGGACGAGCTCCAGGCTCCGCGAGACGTCGTCGATCTCGGCTTGGATGATGGTGGAGGCGGCCTGGTTCTTCTCCAACACGGGTCAGGAACTCACCCGCTGGAACCATGAATACACGAAGTTCTGCGTCCCGCCTTTCGGGGTTTCGTGAGCCTCCTCGATGCTGCCCTCAAACTGGAAGCCGGCTCCTAGCACCGCAGCCAGCGACTCCGGGCTATACCTCTCACAATCCAACCCGCTGCACTTTGAGGGCCCGCCCAAGGCAAACGTCGCGATGATGACGTGGCCGTCAGGGGTCAGTGCCGCTCGTAAGGCCCGACAGTATTCGTCCCGGTCTTCCGGCCGAGTGAGAAAATGGAAAACAGCTCGGTCATGCCAGAGGACCCATCGTCTGGAGGGCTCGAACCCGATCAGGTCGGCCTCGAGCCACGAGACTGATCCAGCCCTCTGGCCGAGCTGATGTTTGGCCACTTTCAAGGCGTTCTGGGAAACCTCCAAAACAGAGACGTCCTCGAACCCCTCCTTGAGAAGGTGAAGGGGTAGAAGAGAGGCGCCGGCTCCTACATCGAGAATCCCGTCCTGGACCGAGATCCCGGTTTGGTGGATCAGATCCAAGGACACAACCGGTTCCGCCTGAAACCAGGTTAGGTCTTCTGCCGCTTTCGAAGCATAGACCTTATCCCAGTGGTCTTTTCGATTCACTTCTTCATACTCTCCCGCAGGAACCGTCCAAGCTCCTCGACCGATCGCCTGGCCTCTGGAACGAACCTGGCAGCGGCTTGAAAAACATGCCACATCCCCGGCCGGACTTTGAATTCCACCGGTACCTCGCAAGCCCTGGCCCGTTCGGCCAAGCGCTCCGCGTCACTAAGAAGAACCTCATGGTCCCCGACTTGAATCCACATGGGCGGGAGACCTGAGAGATCCATGGTCAAAGGCTGAAGGAGCGGCGTCTCCGGCGGTATGGAACCGACGTAAAGAGATGCCGTGAACCGACATTGAGGAAGGGAGACGAGAGGGTCGGAAACAGCCCGTGTGGAATAAGACTCCCCATCGAAGGCCATCCAATCCGTGACGGGGGAGAGAAAAAACGCAGCTCGAGGAAGTTGGACGCCCTCCTCTTTCAAGGAAAGGATGGCTTGGAGAGCCAAACCTCCTCCAGAGGACTCCCCTCCGATGGCGATCTGGGAGGAACTATACCCCTGAGAGAGGAGCCATCGGTACGAGACCGTCGCGTCGTCCACTGCAGCCGGAAACGGATGCTCCGGAGCAAGACGGTAGTCCGGCGACAGCACCTTGGCGCCTGCGGCGGCTGAGATTCTTGATGCCAACTCTCGATGGGTCGCCGGAGACCCCATGATGAAGGCACCACCATGGAAGTACAGGAGGACTCTATCAGAGTCGGTCCCGGGACCCTGGATCCATTCCCCGGGAAGCCCATCCACGGAAGCAGAGGAAATCAGTGTCCCTCTCAACGGTCGCTGGCTCCGGGCCAACATGCCATCCAGCTTCCTCAACGCGGCAACGGACTGACCCGCCCTTTCGAACCTCCGGCGGACGGTGTGCCGAATAACGAAGCGAACGGACCGGGCTGAAAGGCTAGGCATGGCTCATTCAGCGTGAAGCCACCACGGCCACGAGGCCATGGAGTAGAACGCCGAAAGTCACCGAGCCGACGAAGGCTCCCCGCGACATCTGTCGGAAAGACGCCCGAAGGATCACGATGCTTAGCGGCAGGTACACCAGGATTCCAGTGATCACCCCCGGGGCATAACTGCTCCAAGCCACGGTGGCGAGGCCATGCAGCAACGCATTGAGGCCGAACAAAGCTGCAAGAGAGGTCGCGACCCAGGCCATCTTTGGTTCCCGCCGAGCCGCCAGGGTTCCCAGTGCCACGAGAATGAACGCGGTCGCGTTGATGGCAAGAAACTCCCCATCACCAACGTCATAGATCGAAACCGATTGGGTCCATGAGGTGAAACCCCCAAACCACTCTTCCACCAGGTGGAAGAGGTAGGCGACGGGCAGGAGGAGGGTCGCTCGAGGTGCGACCGACGGTCCATGGGGCGCCGAGGAGACCAAGAAGAGTCCTTTCGTGACGCTGGGCTCCCTGGCCCAGCCGAGTCGGGTTCTGTTGGAACGATGTGAGGCAGTGGAAGGATCAGCAAGAAAACCTTGCCGGACGAGACCGCACACGGGATTAGGGAAGCAGTCTGTTAGAACCCACGGGCCTCTACGTCAGGCATGACTCAACTTCATCCCAAACAGCGGCCTGATCCACTTCAATCGCCTTAGAAAGAACTCATACAGCACCAGACTGATCCCATACGTGCCAATGAGAAGCAGGCTCAGTTTCCCGTAGGCCGGCAGGGAAAGGGGCAGGAGGAAGTAACAGATCGCCTTCTGAACCGGCAGGTGCACGATATAGACCGGGTAGACCGCTTTACTGAAGTAGGCGAGAGCCCCGGACGGTTGGTTCAGGTATCGGGACCCGAACCCGATGATAGAGAGCATCCAAGAAAGGGACTCGAGAGCCGTGAGCCAGTGCACCTCGTTCACCAAATCAAAGACAAAGAGCCTCACCCCGTAGAGGCTCAGTGCCAGAACGAGAGCTACCCATCGGATCTTCTCCACGGCCGGCCAAAACACTTCCTGAACCGACATGAAGAGGAACCCCATGAAGAAGCAGAGCAATCCCACCACCCACCCATGAACATTGTCGATGTAAATCCCGAAGTGCTCTGGATTGGTTGCCCACGCTTCCACCATGAGCGGTATCGCGAAAAGGAGAAGGCCAAACGGCCGCCGGATGATTGCCTTTAGAAAACGAAAGAAGGGATTCTCCGGATGGTCCTTTAGGTACAGCATCAGGCCCAACAACCAGAGCACGTACAGGAAGATGTTCAGAAGGAACCAGAGGTGGCCAAAACCGGGAGTGTAGGGCGCGTCCCAACCGATCCAGGGCAGGACCACAGCCAGGATGGGACCGAATATCAACATTCCGAAGAGGTAGGGGATGAGGATCCGGACCGTTCGGTCCTTCAATAAGGCCTTCCAGTCTCGGCGCTCCATGGCAAACCGAACGCCCATCCCGGAAATCATGAATAGCAGCGGGATTCGCCACACAGCCAGCATGGAGACGAATGGAACGAACTCTTCGAGGAGATCCCTGTTCTGGGGATACGTGTTCGGGTCCACCCAGGCCTGAAACGTCAGAAGGATATGGAAAAGAATCAGGAACCCAATAGCTGCGGTTCGCAACCAATCCACATCGTGGCGGCGGGGAAGAGGTGGGGCCGCCGAGACAGCGGTCGTTTCAGGGCCTGTTTGCGAATCGGACTGCATAAGCTCCCCGATTGAATGTCCTACCCCACGGCAAAGCTGGTTTGCCCGTAGATGCAGGTGCGGTCTCCGGGGATAGAGGGTATCCCCCGTTGCATGTGCCGGCTACCCCGCCCGGGCTTAAAACCGAACCGATCCAAAAGCTCCCCTGACGATGGATTGAGTCCAAGAGCGACGGCCACCGGAGAACCCCGGAACGGGAGGGCTAGTGCCGACCGAAGAAGGGCCTCTGCGTCGTCCGGGCTCTGGGCAACCCACGGCCCGATTCGCTTATGCTGGACGAATAGAAACCCCGTCATGTCACCTGAGGTGTCATGGCTGGCAAAGGCCCGCCCAGGAAAGTCCTGCAGCAGGGCGCAAAAGAGCTGCTTTCGATCCCCGCCGAAAACCGGCCGGTCGAACTCGGCTAGGATCCCGAGGTCCTCTTCTTTCAGCACTCGGACATCATCAGGAATGTCTCCGAACACGAGCGGCTCAGAGAGCTCGAACATCACCGCCTCGTCGAAGACTTCGAATCCAGCCCGAGAATAAACCGGGAAGCCATCCTCCGTCGCGTCTAGCCTCAGGCGGTGCAGCCCAAGTTCCTCCAGCCACTCCAGCTCCCGGCGGAACAAGGCTCCTCCGGTCCCCTTCCGCTGGAATTCCCTCCGGACCGTCATCATCCCGAGATAAGCAAAGGACCCGTAATCCGTGGCCCCCACCACCCCGACCGGATCTCCTTGGATCGTTGCGAGGAGCCAGTAGTTCGGTTCAAGGGTGAGGTACCTACGGATCTCTGAAAGTCGGTGCTCCGATGGCCCAAAGGCCGAAGTGGCGATCCCGTCGATGGTATCTGCGTCTTCGACGGATGCAGGTCGGAAGGAGAGCCCCTCTACCATCTCAGGCGGATCGGAATATCAGGTCGCAGATCCAGGCCTTTTCCCGACCCAGCGCCGTCCAACTCGACGTCCATGAAGTACTCGTTGCCTTCCTGGAACGATGCGATCCCGGCATCGGAAAGAGCGGAGACCGTCGGGGAGTTCAGGGCAGACTGATCCAGAATCATCGTAATCTTCGTTACACGCCGGGCTCCGTTCGGATGCTCTTGTGGCGTCCAAGCGGGCCCTGAGAGCCAGGGCAAGAAAAAAACCAACGGTTCAGTCAGAACCTCGGAGCTGGACCCCATCTGGAAGGACATCCCTTCCGGGAGATAGGGCGGTCTATAGTCCCAGGTCGGGAAGGGAAGCTCAGGTGTCTCGGTGCCCACACCCCGAAGCCCTAAGCCGAACGGGCATGCTTCAGCCCCGGGCCCCACCCGGTCGGCCAAACGTGTTCTGCGAATGGTAGGGGAAGCGGCTTCCTCAGCGTCGGTAAGCCATATCAACTCGAGATAGACACTCTCAAAGAGCACCCCTCGGCTCGCTGTGCCCTGGCCCGTGTGGGTATTCGGAGCCCCCTCCAAGAAGCCAGTTTCCCTTAGGGCCGTCGCTCCGACCGCAGGGCCCGAAACCGCCACGAAGAAGTGGTCGAGCTCGAATCCAATTGTGCGCGTTCCCACGGCTGCATCCCCTGACAAGAGGGAACAGGAGAGACCCAGGAGAATACTCAGGATCGAACGCATCATCCCACATATATGAGGAAACCATGATCAAACGAAAAGAACTCATCGTGAGCCTGGCGCTAACCCTTGGGGCTATACCGGCCACTCTCAGCGCTCAAGGCCCGCCGGATCCGGTGGCACTTACGAGTGCTCAGAAGGAAGCGATGGAGGCTCTCTCTTTCATGGACGGGGAGTGGCGCGGGACCGCCTGGACCCTCTTGCCCACCGGTGAGAAGCACGAGCTGGTTCAGACCGAGCGCATCGGTTCCTTCCTCGGCGGAGCGGTGAAGGTTATCGAGGGACGAGGATACGAAGCCGACGGGACCGTGAGCTTCAACGCCATGGCTGTGATCTCCTACGATCCGGGAACCGAGGCCTTCAACCTCAGATCGTATGCTCAGGGCCAGGTCGGGGACTTCGAGTTTACTCCCACGGAAGACGGGTACGAATGGACCATTCCCGCGGGGCCGATGACCATTCGGTATAAAGCGGTGATTACAGACGGGACATTCTCCGAGGTTGGAGATCGGATCGTCCCGGGCCAAGACCCGATTCGGTTCTTTGAGATGAAGCTTCAGCGGTTGGGTGATACAGATTGGCCGGCTGCCGGCGCGGTAGTGATGAGGTGACGGGACTGGTCCTCCACCAAGGCGGCGCCGATCGACCTGCGAAGAAGGTGGGTTAGCCGTCGGGCCCAAACCTGGCGGAGGCCGGTGCGAATACCGCGGCCCGGCTAAACCGTACCCGGGGCTGAGAGCGGACGGCAAACCCCGAATCGCAGACTGCTTCCAGAATGGTCTAGAACCGGGAGTCCGTCACGTGCACCTTCGGCTCGGCCAGCCCCGGGCTGAAATGACCGCCGCCACACCCAACGTCTGCTACGGTCTGCCCCTCCTCCACCAGGTCACCGAACATCCCGGCAGGATCATGGAACCTGCGCCTCAGCGGGTTGTCGAACGTATAGCCAAACCTCCAAGGACAGGTGTGTTCCTCCATGTAAAGGAGCTTTCTCAGTCAGGTCATGGTCGCATCCAGTTTATTCCAGTTGCCCGGCTCACTCTCTTACTCAAGTTCCAGTCCTGCCTTCTTGCCGGAGAACATAGATTGACCACGGGGAAACTCGGTTTTCGGAAGCCCATGTATACGGATCCGAGTCCTTTCCCAGTGGATGATGCGTTTCCAGAAGTTCCAGCGCCGCGTTTTCGAATTGGTCCCGATAATCGGCGTCCGCCCAGAATATGTCCTCTACCGGTCGCTGATCGGGCACGTCCAACATGACGATCTGCACAAGGTCACCGGATGTTGCAGTCTTATTCTCCGGAAAGTCCTCCGTCGAAAAAGAGGTCCATTCGTTGACGTAGATCTCGGGAGCAGAAACCAGGTTGATGATGCGACCTTCTTCCTTCAGGAGCCGTCCCAGGTCCCGAAGGAGGGCGGTTCTCTTCTTGGCATCGGGAATGTTGTCAAAGGTGAAAGCGCTAAAAACCAGGTCGAACCGAAGCTCGTTCAGGGGGCTCAGATTACCATCGGGAACCAAGCGGTAGTCGCCGTCGGGATCCCGCTCCCGAGCATGACCTAACATGGCTTCGGCAATGTCGATCCCGATCACGCCGAAGCCGAGTTCTTTGAGGAATCGACTGGATCGACCCGTCCCACACCCGAAATCCAAGGCGTCTGGACCTTTCACGTGCTTCCCGATCAACTCGGGGAGGTCGCGGAACGCCAGGTAATACGTGCCTGGAAACTCGAGGTCGGCATACGCACCCGCCCTCCTCTCATCACCGTAGACGTTCGAGAACTCCCTATTCATCGGAGGTGACCTCAAGGAATTCAATGGGGGCCCCATTGTGAACAATAAACGCTACTCTGACTCCAGGTGACGGGCTGTTGGGAGGGACAATGACTTCCTGCCCTTTTAGCTCACCGTCGAGATCATCGACCTCGAATGCGATGTGGGGAACCTGTTGAATCAGCTTCGGAATCGGGGAGGCCGGATCGAAGCGCATCCATTCCACCCCGTACGGACTCTCACCAAAACCGGACACGTACATCCCAAACTCAGGGAGGTGAACTTCGCCCGGCCGTGGTTCAGATGTGGGGATTCCTATGTGGTGAAAGGTCCTCATGGCAGCGCTCTATAGAGTTCCGTTGAAAGGTATTTTAAACCCGAGTCGCAAAGGAGGGTGACCACCGTCTTCCCCGACCCAAGTCGTTCTGCAACTTGGAGTGCCGCCAGCACGTTCGCCCCGAGGAGGTACCTGCGAACAGCCCTTCCTTCGTCGCCAACCTGCGAGCCATATTCTGGGCTTCAGATGTAGAAACCAGAAGGACATCCTCGGGCAACGCAGACAAAGGCGAGGGAGGTTCCCGTACTGCCACCGGTGTACTCCACCACCCGGCCACCGGGTCTCAGGCGACCTGAAGCCTCGGCACCGTCGATCACGGCCATGGGAAGCCGGTCCTACTCTGATCTACGATTGAAAACATCCCAACTCCGAGCCCAGCCTATCAATAGAATCGCGGCGATGGCCATCAAGCCCGCAAGGGCGTTGAATCCAACGTCCCGGAGATCATAGACTCGATCCGG
>JABDNZ010000268.1 GCA_013043565.1 Gemmatimonadota bacterium
CCTCCAGCTCCTCGCGCTCCTCCGCCGTCAGGTAGTAATGGCACCCCCAGCAGTCCAGAGAGACACTGGCTTTCTCATGGCAGCGGTCACAGAAGAGATCCCGGTTGTGGTGGCAGTCTCCGCATCCCGCCAGAGTGATCCCTCCTTTGAGGCCCTCCCGGATCACGTTGGACCGGGCGTCCTTCAGTAGGTCCATGTGCCTGTACCGCATGTACTCGGGATCCTTGAGACAGGCCTCCCAGCGAGCATCAGGCGGCTCCAGGAAGACCTCGGGTTCGGCCGCCCAAAGGGGCTTCAGGATGCTCAGGACTACGGGGAGGAGGACCAGGCCTACGAACACGGTCGCCCAGGTGCCGCGGTTCTTTTCCGTGAGTACGGTACTTCTCTTCATGACTCTGCCCCCTTTCCGGCCTCACGGCCGTACCGTTCCGCCATGACCATTGCCGTGGTCCGGTAGAGCATGTGGGCAAATTTCGAGTAAGGGAGGTAAACCAGGAGTGCAAAAACGAATACGAGGTGGATAAAATACGCGACGTGGCGGTGAGGGGCCATCCGTAGCATGTGGAGGATTTCCGTGGCGAACCCGCTGGCCACCACCAGGAAGATGGACCACACAAGCAACCAATCGAAATAGCTGCTCGTCCCGGCCAGGTGCCCGAAGTAGAGCCTCTCCCAGATCATCAGGAGGACTCCTGCCAACACGGCGAGGCCGCCGATGTTCGCCAGGAGTTTCCAGGGGCTCCAGAGGCTGAAGGGATAGACAAAATCACCCCTGATCAGGGGATTATACGGGCCCGTGATGACCATGATGGTCACCACGGTCAGTGCAAGGAAGCCGAAAAACACGAAGAAGTGGGAAATCGACCGGGAATGGTCCGTATCACAGGTGGTAAAGCGGTCGTGATTGACCACCTTCAGAAGGACCGATCCAAGCGACGCAAACACCCCCTTCACCGGTTCGGGATTCCGCCCCCAAACGCTCGACCGTTTCAGGCCCCGAGAGAACCTCCATACCCCGATGACCACTCCGACCAAAGCCAGAACCGTGAACAGTCCGAAGAAGCTGTTCAGGAGCCAGTGGGGAAACATGGGCGCGAATGAGTAGACGATCGTCTCTCCCATTGGCACCGAAAACCCAAGGAAGTCTCCTATCGCCTCCCGATATCGAGTGGCCAAACCGAGGAGTATGGCCGGGATGGCCAAGAGGATCGGTATGTACTTCGGCTCGCTTACCCATTTGGCCAGAAACCCTGGGAAGGCATAGTGCCGTATGCACTGCTGCCTCACGGCCCCGAGGACGTCGCCCGGCCGGGTTTGCCTCGGGCAGTTCGTCGAGCAGTCGTTGCAGTGATGACATAGCCAGACATCGGGGTCCGTCAGGAGGCGGTCCTTCATCCCCCAGAGCGCCCATGCCATCTCTTTCCTCGGGAAAGGATTGACGTGGGGGGACAGCGGGCAGGCAGCGGAACAGTTCCCGCATTGCATGCACTTCTTCAGCGAGTCTCCCCCGCTACGGGTCAGCTCACGTATGAACCCAAGGTCCGGGTCGACCCTCAGCGGTCGGCCGTTGGTTGAAGGAGAAGGGATGTCCAAAGGGGTAACCTCGCCCGGGTCGCTGCCCCCTTCAGGCACCGTGATCTCGGAAGTCTCCATGGGTGTAGCTCCTCTGGCTACCACCGTGAATAGCTCCCCGACCCCAACTGCCTCGGCCCGCAAGGAAGCCCACCTGGAGGGCGGTAGGGACTGCGGCGCACGCAGCCCGCCACCCACCTCCGGCAGGCTTCCTCTATCTATTTGTTACATGCCCTTGAACGGGTTGTATCCAATGTCCTCGATGAGTTCGTCGAATTTCTCAAAGATCTCCGGGAGCTTGCCGTATTCATCGATCTGAAGCTGGTGAAGCTCCACGCGCTCCACATCCATGGCCATCTGCTCCAGTTTCTCCCGCACGTTCTTCTCCCGGACCGAAGCCAGCTCACTCCCTTTGATGAAGTGGCACTGGTAGTCGTCCCCATATTTACAGCCCAGCAGGATCACGCCGTCGAAACCCTGGGACATTGCCTGGGTGACCCAAACAATATTCACCGACCCTAGGCACCGAATGGGAATGACACGAATCCACGGATTCCCTTTCAAGCCGTTCTGCCCCAGAGAATCCAGAGCGGGAACCGCGTCATTCTCACAGGCCAGCACCAGGATCCTGGGCTTTTCGTCCCACTCCTCCGGCACTTCCACGGCCTTGATCATCTCGTTGACGATGTTCACCGAGAAGTCCTTGAAGGAGATAATCCTCTCCGGGCACGCGCCCATGCAGGTGCCGCACCTGCGGCACCGGGTGGCCTGGAGGAGAGGAGTCCCGTCCTTCTCCTCGTTCAGCACTCCGAAGGGGCATTCTTCCGTGCACCTCTTACACTTGGTGCAGCGGGACATCATGAAGTCGGGGTAGGATTTGTCTCCAGCCCGCGGATGGACCGCCTCACCCCGGGACGTCATCTCCACGCACTGAATCGCCTTCAGGGCGGCCCCGGTTGCGTCCTCCTTGCTCCCTAGGCCGTCCATGGGTTCCCGAGCGGCCCCCGTTGGGTAGATCCCGGTCCGGCGACTCTCGTATGGGAAGCAGATGAAATGGGAGTCCGGGAACCCATATTCCAGAGAAGGAAGATCGGGCCCCTGGCGATACCCGAGGTTCAGGATCTCCGTCCCTTCGTGGCGGCCCAGTTCCTCGATCGTCTTGGCCGCAGCTTCCTTCTTGGCCTCGGAGTCCCCTTCCACCACCGTGACCTTGGCGTCTTCCAGGAGGCGGATGGCCTCCCCGTCCGCCGCGTTGGGGATCATGCCGGCGGCAAGGACCACCAGGTCGACCTCTACCTCGATCTCTTCACCCACCATGGTGTCCTTGGCCGTGACCTTCAGCCCTCCGTTTCCGTTCTTGGAAACCTCGGCCACGTCACCCCGGGTGAGGAAAACCCCGGGGTCGTCCTGGGCTTTCCTGTAGAAGTCCTCATACAGCCCGGGGGTCCGCATGAACTCATAGAAGATGAATGCCTTGGCTTCCTCATCCGCCTCCCTGAGGTACATGGCCTGCTTAAGGGAGGTCATGCAGCAGATGGACGAGCAATAGGAATGGTGCTTTTTGTTGGTACATCCGCCGCACTGGAGGAAGGCGATGCTCTTGACCTCTTTCCCGTCCGATGGACGGAGAATCTTCCCCGTATCCTTCACCATGGCTTCGAGGTCGACGTTCAGGACCACGTCGTCCAAGTCTCCGTATGGCAGGTCCTTCCGGGGATCGTTCGGCTTCCAGCCTGTGGCTTGAATGATGGCCCCGACCTTGAACTCGTCCACCACCTCGCCTTCAGGCTTCCCGTTCCCCGTGGACGCCAGTGTGACGTCGAACAGGCCAGGTGCCCCAATGATCTCGCTGGTGCGAGCCGAGGTATAGACGTGGATCCTGTCGCTGCCCTCCACCTGGCCGATAAGTGTTTCGACTCCCGTATCCTCCAGGTCCTGGAAGGGAGTCTTGGTGGGAATGGACTTGTGTTGTTTTGCCAGCCAACCTCCGAGGGCCTCCGAGCTCTCAACCAGCCGGACCACATATCCCGCCTCAGATGCTTCGATCGCGGCCGTCATTCCGGCCACCCCGCCACCCACAACCAGGATATCCCTGTTGATTTCCTCTTCGGGTTGGAAGGGCTCCAGGGGCTCCATCCCTTTCACCTTGGCGATGTACATGCGGAGGTAGTCTTCCGCCGCCATCTGAGTGTCTTCGTCGTCGGGTGGAAGGGGCCAAACGACCTGCTCTCTAAGTCCCACCGGCTCGACAATCACACCCTCCGGGAAGGCGTTGTCGGCATACCTCCGGGGGGAGATCCCGCCGATGACGACCTTCGTCAGGCCTTCGGCCTGGATTTTCTCGTTGATGGAGTCGAGGCCGGGCCCCTCACAGGTTTCCACGACCTCACAGAATGGAACGCTGAACTCCGAAGTGGCCACCGTGCAGAGAGCATCGATGTCCAGGGCCTCGGCAATTCCATATCCCGAGCAGATGAATACGCCGATTTTCTCTTCCATTGGAGTCATCCTCTGTTGAGGCACTGGATCGCTTTCAGTGCTGCCGCTGTGGATTCTTTGGTCGTGCGGGATACATCGCAGGGATGTGTCGCGCATCCAGCAGCGAAGACACCTTCAACGCCCGTGGCTCCATTCAGGAAACCATAGTCGTCGTGATCCAGCTCCAGAGGGATGGGAGAATCAGCGGTATTTGGCACGATCCCGGTCGCCAGGACCACCATGTCGAATCTGGAGTCCGGCCGCTCTCCAGCCACAGTGTCCTCGACCTCCAGGATCAACTCATGCGTGTCCGGGTCCTCGTTAACTTCCGCGACCTTGCCTTTGACGAAGGAGATGTTGTCGTCTTCAAGGAGCTCGTAATAGAACTTCTCGAGCCTGCCCAGGGTGCGAATGTCGATGTAGAAGATTGTGACCTTGGCATCCGGATAGGCCTCCCGGATGTACCGGGCTTGCTTGAGGGAGGCCATGCAGCAGACCGCGGAACAGTACGGAAGATGGTTCTCGTCCCGGGAGCCGGCACACTGCACGAATGCAACCTTCTCGGGGGCTTCACCGTTCGACGGGCGAAGGATCTTCCCTTCGGTGGGTCCATTCGGAGCGGCGAAACGCTCGATCATGAGGTTGGTAACCACGTCCGGGCATCGGTCGAACCCGAGTTTCGGAAGCTTTCCCGGGTCGTAGCCCTTCCAACCCGTGGCAACGATGACCGCGCCGACGTCGATCGTGAATTCTTCCTCCGTCATGTCCAGGTCGATGGCTCCAGGAGGACAAGCCTCGGCCAATACTGCGACATCCCCGTCGGAAAGGGCCTCCTTGTCCACGACGTGCAGCGGTGGGTAGGCCGCATTGTGCGGATAGTAGAGCCCCTTGGTCGTTTGGAGGCCCATGTTGAACTCGTCAGGCCTCTCGGAGGCCAGTTGCTCCGTTACCGAGTCATCGATAGACACATCACCGGTCACGTAACGGGGCTGCTTCCTGATACGGGCGCGGAACGCGCCGACCTCCCCGGACACCTCCTCCACCGTAGAGAGGGTGTGGACGGTGATCTTGGGATTCCCCCGGATGCGGCGAACGTTGATCTCGAAGCCGCACGTTGGGGGGCACATCTTTGGGAAGTATCGATGGGACCGGACAACACGGCCTCCCAGGAACGGTTCCTTTTCCACAAGGACCACGGGGTATCCGACCTCCGCGGCCTCCACGGCCGCCGTCATCCCCGCGATTCCTCCTCCGATAATTAGAATGGGTTTGTGATCAGGACTCATGGCGCACTCCGGCGATGATGGCTGGGACACCTCAAGTGGGTCGCAGGTTGATTCGGACAAGCCATACGGATCTGCACGATTTGGATCGTCGAGATAATCGTTAACGCCATTATGTGTTCGGCTTCTCGCAATGTCAAACGCCTATGTGAAGATTTTCTCGCAAGGGTCTGACGATACGTGATTGAATTCTCGAATTCGGACAAAACGTAGGTTTGCGTTGAAGGGTTGGACCATCGTAGACTGTAGCTGGAGTGGGCCGTTCCGGCAGACGGCCCGGCATTGGACATCCAAGATCATCTTCCTCACGCGTTCCCAGGGTTGAAGCTCTTGCCCGGTCACTGTAGGCGATCGGCCTGAAATCGAGCATCATGAGCACACCAGAAGGGAAAGAAGCGAAAGCCAGGCCTACCCTCCGCGGGGCGATGAAGCGCCTTCGTCTCGCCTGGAAGGTGAACGGCATGTTCCTTCTCATCCTTGCTGGCGCCCTCGGAATCTCCCGCTTCCTGGCGAATCTGGACCTCGAGCGGGCTGGGATCGCCACCGCCAGGGAAACCTCCATTGCCACTTCCGAGCGGATCCAGACCCGCCTTCGCAGCATCATGATGAGCCACCAGGCCAACGAGTTGGTCAGCGTCGTGGATCGGATGGCTTCGGAGAATCCGGCTTTTCGGGATGTGCGGCTGATCGCCCACGGGGGTCTCGTCCGGACGTCACAGTTGGACACCCTCCCCTCAACGGTAGAGGTCGACTCATGGCCGTGTACGGTCTGCCATCTGGACCCCGGGGTCGCACCGACAACTACCTTGGAGACCTGCTGTGAGGTCCTGGAATTCGGGGGCGACGAGCGGGCGTTGTCCGTGGTCACACCGGTCTTTGGGGAGGAGGGATGCAGCTCGTCTACATGTCACACCGATGCAACGATGGGCTCGGTGTACGGACTGCTTCAGGCCGACTTCTCGTTAGCCTCTGTGGACGCCCTGATCGACCACCAAACCCGCCGTACCCTCTGGGCGATCCTCCTATGTATGCTCCTGGGAACCGTGGCAGCCTGGTGGATGACCGAGCGCTTGGTTGGAAGAAGAATTCGGGTGATCAAGGCAGGTGCCCGGCGGTTGGCCGAACACGATTTCAGCTTCCGCTTCAGAGACTCCACCGGGGACGGGTTATCGGAGGTCACGAGCGTGTTCGATAGCATGTCCTCCGAGCTGTCGGCCACCATACGGGAGCTCACGAGCACGAAGGAGTACCTCCAGGCCATCGTCGACAACTCGGCCGACATCATCATTACGGTGGATCCCGAGGGCCTCATTCGGACGTTTAATCCTGGAGCCGAGAAGGTACTCGGATACACCAAAGAGGAGATGATCGGGCAGAGAATCGAAACCATCTTTGCAGAACCAAAGGACCGGGACGCCGCCATCGAACAGCTCGAGAACGGTGACCACGTGGTCAACTACATGACCCACTTCGTCACCAGGGACAATGATCTCAGGAACGTCATGATCACGCTTTCAAAGCTGATCGCCCCGGATGGCACCTCCATGGGGACCATGGGCATCAGCAAGGATCTGACCGACGAGCTCCGGATGCAGGTTCAGTTGATGCGCTCCAAACGGATGGCCGCCCTCGGCCAGGCCATTACCGGAATCCAGCATTCCATCAAGAACATGCTAAATGTGATGAAGGGTGGAGCCTACATGGTGAAGCTGGGCCTGAAGAAAGACGACAGGTCCATGCTGATCGAGGGCTGGGAGATGGTGAGGGAGGGCATGGAGGACATGACCCAGATGTCCATGAGCATGTTGGACTTTGCCCGGACTCGGAAGCTGAAGCTCCAGCCGCTGGATCTGGGCGAACTTCTCAGAAAAGTCCACAGCATCAGCCACGCCAAGTTCAGTGATGCGGGAGTGGACCTGTCACTCGACATCCCGGACGAATTCCCGGAAGTGGTTTGCGATGAGGACGGAATCCGGTCTGTGGTGATGGATTTGATCTCGAATGCCCTTGACGCATGCTCCTGGAAACAGTACGACCCAGGGGAGAAACCGGAGGTCGTCATGCGGATCGTCCCCGCACCCTGGGACCAACGCGTGGAGATCCAGGTCCAGGACAATGCCGAGGGCATGACCGAGAAGGTTCGAAAGCGGGTGTTCACACCGTTCTTCAGTACGAAGGAGAAAAAGGGTACCGGAATGGGCCTGGCGGTGGTCGCCAGAATCGTCGAATCTCATGAAGGTGACACGTATGTCGAATCCGACCCCGGAAAAGGTGCGACCTTCCGGGTGTCCCTCCCCATCGAGGGACCGAGTCTAAGAGAGGAGTAGGGTTGATGCCTAAAACCGTGTTGGTGGTAGATGATGATGACAACACTCGGCGGTTCCTGACCGTCGCTTTGGAAGAGAACGGGTACGAGGCTGTGACCGCTGCGGATGGCGATGAAGGATACGAGAAGATCCAGGAGATCATGCCGGATCTTATTC
>JABDNZ010000280.1 GCA_013043565.1 Gemmatimonadota bacterium
GCCAATGATCGCCCCTCCAAAAATCCTCATTTCCGTACATGGCATGGGCCATGACGAAGTCACCGTTACCCAGGATCTGGGCGTCGTAGAAGCCGTGGCGTTCGATGATCTCACGACGGATGGCCCAGGCGAAGCCCAGGTGCCCGTGGAGATGATACTTCTCGAGAGCCTTATCCCAGTCGGGGGTCCGGGTCATTTTGAAGCCCATGCCGGGCATCCACCCACCGTCTTTCGGTCCTGCTGAGGCTCTCCAACGAAAGGAGGGGCGCCGTTTGCCCCGCTTCAGCCAGTGAGCTTTCGCGTAGGGCTGGACGACACAGTAAGCCTCCAACAATCGGGCGGTTTCCTGCACCCAGTCGTCGTTTTCGAAAATCACGTCGGCGTCCACCCAGGCCACCTTGTCACACTCGTCCGGAAGGTGCTCGAGGCCGATATTGAGAAGTCGCTCCTTCTGCCACATGACCGTCGAAGTACGTCGCCGAACCAGGCGATCGCAGAGCTGCTCGGGGACTTCGAACTCGGCGTCACCGAAGGCACATTCGACGACGAGAAGCGGGAGCCCCTGCCTCCGAACATTTTCAGAGAAGATCCTGAAGTTCTCCAGCTTGTTCCCGTACCCCGCCGGGTTGAACAGAGACACGATCCCCCACATTTCCCCCGGCAGGGACCTGGGTACCTGAGGAATAACTCTGTGCTTGGAGCTGCTATACTTCCGGTCCAACGTTCCTCCCAATCCTTCTAAAAACGAGTGTGTTCGTAGGCTTCCCATGGGACTGCGATCCCCATGGCATCGGCCAGATCCGTCAAGAGGTTCCGATGGCCGTCACCGATTGGGATGCCGGACTGAGTATTCTCCTTTTCCCATGCAAATTCCATCCCTCCCGCCAACTCGGCCCTTTCAAAAGGGCTCATGGGCTTCATCTGTCGAGCCTGGCCGATGTGTCGATCCACTTCGGCCATGAATGTATCCAACTCCATGAACCGAGAGATTTCCCAGGCCGTCAGAAAGCTCCCTTGGTCTGCGTTCCAGGGTGAGGCCGGCGGCAACCCTTCGGTACGCCACACTCCGGCCAGCAGGCCTCCCAACACGACGTTGACGGACCCGATCCCCAGAGCTTTCAGAAAAGCCCCGGGGAACTCCGCCATAAGGTCCTCATTCCGGGGAAGGAAAGTCGCCCCCATGTCCAGAACCAGAGGAGGCTGATCCCTTGTGGGTACGGCGATGCTGATGGGCGAACTCCCGGCGGCGGCGGCCACTACCTCTCCTCTCTCCGGTTGAAACCGGTGACTGGAGACCGCGAGAGCCACACAACCTTCCTCCAAAGCCATTCGGGTCCAGTTGCCGGCGGCCCCAAAATGATGGTGATGGAACGTGGTGACGGCCCCAACCCCAAATTGTCGAGCCCGCGCAACGGCCAAGGTCATCCCGATGTTGCACGCATGATACCCCAGTCCCCCATCTCCGTCGATTACGGCCGTTGCCCCTCCTTCCCGCTCGAGCCGCACCTTGGGACGTGGGTTCACGATCCCTTCCCGCAACAACGGAAGGTACTTCTCGAGAGCCTTCGTGCCGTGGCTGAACACGCACCGGAGGTCGCAAGAAACCAGGTGCTCCGCCACAAGCCCGGACCCTTCGGGGTCCATTCCGCAAGCCCGGAGGAGCTCCGTAGTCAAATCCTTCAAGGCCGCCGAAGGGACTCGAATTCCGTGTTTCGGCGGGTGGTTTCGGAACCTCACGGCCATGATCTGCGCAGCACCATATCCAAAACTCCCGGTCAGAAGCTCGTACAAAGCCGGAGAATCCATGATTCCTGCAAGAAAAGTTCCCTTTCCAGGGAAAAACATCGTTATTCCGGCGATCGGCTTTCCCTGGACCGGTCCGGAGATCTGTCGCTAAGATGGTAGAATAAGCCGAAACGAAGCCTCCCTCGGGAAAATCGCACTGAAAAAGACACGACTTCCCCGGTTCCTGACCCTACTCTCCCTCGTCGGGCTGGTGGTGGGTTTCGGTGTCGGCGAGCTGGCTCATGGCTCCGAGAGTCAGCTGGTTCGGGCTGTGGGGGGTCTCGTGGACCCCCTTGGGAGGATCTGGGTCAACGCCCTCCAGGCCGCCGTAATCCCCCTGGTGATCTCTTTCCTCATCACCGCCGTGACTTCCATGGGGGAGAGCCGTCACACCGGGAGGTTGGTCGGGCTCTGCTTGCTGACCTTCATTGGACTGGTTTCCCTTGCCGCATCGTATTCGGTTCCGGTCGGGTATGCCCTCGCCTCGGGCTACTCCCTCGACACCGAAAATCTCGCTGCCCTGGAGTCTACCCTTCCGGCCGCGGAACGGACCGATGCCACCTCCGGCACGGTGCCTCCGACGTTCGGCGAGGCCCTGGGCCGGCTCATACCAGCGAATCTCTTCAGGGCAGCCGTGGAGGGTGAGATCCCGGGGTTGGTCCTGGCGGCCCTGGTTTTCGGGCTGGCCATCACTCGGCTCGAGAGTCGGCACCGTGAGGTACTCACCCGCTTCTTCAAGGGCGTGGCCGAGGCCACGATGGTGGTGGTGGTATGGATCCTTTGGGCGATGCCTTTGGGGGTGTTCGGTCTCGCCTTTTCCGCTGCCGCCCAGGTCGGCGCCGAGATCGCGTGGGCTTTCGGTTACTGGGTCGTAGCAGCCTCGGGGCTTCTCCTCGGGTTCACCCTTCTCCTCTACCCCGTGTCGGTTCTCCTGGGAAGGGTCCGTCTCGGTGCTTTCGCAAGAGCCCTGGCTCCGGCTCAACTGGTCGCTGCCGGGTCTCGTTCTTCCCTGGCCGCAATGCCGGCGTTGATGGAGGGTGCAGAGGAACACCTCGAACATCCGGACCCAATCCGGGGTTTTGTGATCCCTCTATCGTCGACGGCTTTCAAGCTCAGTGGACCTCTCGGAAGCCCCCTTCAGCTATTCCTCCTGGCGAAGCTCTACGGCGTGTCTCTCGACCCCGCCACCGTTGTGGTCTTCGTACTGGGCATCATGCTGATGAGTTTCGCCACTCCGGGCCTGCCCAGCGGGGGTTTTATGCTTCGCCTTCCCTGGTTTGTGGCGGCGGGGATTCCGGCGGAGGGGTTCCTCCTTCTCACCACCCTTGACGCCATACCGGACATTTTCAAAACGGTGACGAACGTAACGGGCGACATGACGGTCCTGGCCATCGTGGGGAGGTTCTCAAGGGTCCTTCCGACCAAAACCTCGTGGGTCCCTCGTTCGAAGTCGGGTCGCGAATGATTCGGTTCTTGGTGAGGGACTCGGCCCGATGGGGAATCGAGGATTACCTGGGGTCCTGGGGAAGGTCCATGGCATCGGAGGTGGGTCTCCTCACAATCGAAGGCCTGACCAGCGTTCGGGAACTCTCGAGGGGCACCTATGTGCTCACACAGATCGACGACCTTTTGCGGAGCGAGAGAGAGGTTCTCCAGTCTGTTTGGGAACAGCTGTGCAATGAGAAGGGAGTCCGTCTCATAAACCATCCGGCCCGGACACTGGGCCGATACCTTCTGCTGCAAACGCTGGCGAATCAGGGCTCGAACGACTTCCGGGCATTCAGGGCGACGGGGTGGGCCGCGGATCTTCGTTTTCCCGTGTTCGTCCGGGAGGAGCGCTTCCACACAGGGAGTCTCACTTCGCTACTCCATACCCAAAGGGAGCTGGAGGAGGCCCTTGGGCATCTTCTCCTCCGAGGGCAGCGTCTCCGAGACCTCTTGGTCGTGGAGCACTGTGATTCCAGGGACGACCAGGGTTTCTATCGGAGGTATTCCGCCTTCGTCGTAGGACAGGAGATCATTCCCCGAGCCCTTCTTTTCAGCACCCATTGGATGGTGAAAGGGGCCACGAAGGTCTTGGACGACAGGCGGGCCGAGCAAGAGTTCGAGTACGTGCAGTCGAACCCCCATGCCTCATGGCTTCGTGGGGTGTTCGATACCGCCAACATCGAGTACGGTCGGATCGACTACGGATTTCGGGGGGACCGCCCACAGGTCTGGGAGATCAACCTTCACCCGACACTGGTGGCTTCCCCGACAAGGATGACTCGGCGCGTCGAAACGGAAGAAGATCTTCGGCGGCCCTCCAGGGCCCTCTTTTTCGAGCGTTTCGAAGCGGCGTTGAAAGAACTCAGGGCCGGTTCGGAGTCAGGTGGCTCGGACCCTGACGGCCCCGTGCCGGTTCACATCGGCGATTCGCTTGCGGCGAGAGTCCTCTCGGAGAGGCGTCGAGAGAGCGCCCGGGCATTCCACCGCACGGCGGTGGAGAGGGCGGGCCGTTGGCGAATCCTTCGGCCCCTCCGGCCTGCTTTTCAAAAACTGGCTTCGATTCTGGCGGGCCCTTTAGGCCGTTCTTGGCGGTAGAGGACAGGGGAGGCCCCCGGGACTACGTGCTCAGCCAGGAGCAATACTCGCCCAGCAGGTAGAATGAGGTCCGGACCTTTTCGGCTTTCATGGGCGTTGTCGCCACCCGGTCCCAGAAGGGCTCGGAGCTCAAAGGCGGAGGGGTCCAGCCGAGGACCTCTTCGATCAGCCCGCTTTTCTCTTCGATGGACTCCATCTGGCGCTTCACCTGCTCTGGCGTTTGGCCATGCCACACCTTCCAGATGTACCTCCGGTCGGCGGGATCCCAGCGTCCCGGAAGAAGCCGCCGGAGGACCCCGTCCCGAACCCGGAACGCAAGGCGGGCAGCCACGTGTCTTGCCGCCGTCATGGTATTGGGGAGGAGGTATGGGTCCTCTTCCGCGTGAGGGATCGTTGCCACTTCGGGGTACTTTTCCTGGAAGATCCAGCGCAGTACCCGCCGGTCTTCATGGCCCATGCGGGGGATACTCATCCATGACGCGATCTGGCGCCGGTCATAGAACGGCGCACCCACCCGGTATTCCTCTCCCAGATAGGTGAGTTGGGCCCCAACGCCCCGGGGCTGACGGTGTTCCAGGTCCCAGATGAGCATGGTGTGAAGAGACGAATCTGCCTGAAGTACGTCGGGTACCATGTCCTGCAGGAGATCTTCTGCCCCCACCGGGAGCCCTACGACCCGGCCGAAGTCCGGCACAAGATCCTTCAGGGTCCAATCCACGAGAAAATGGCCCGCCCCCTCAGGGGTGTTGTCGATTCCTGGGAGGCTGAAATACGCCCCGCCGTACGCCAGGTTTCCTCCCAGGAGCCCGTGAAGCATGGGGATCCCGGCCTCATATCCCCGGTCCAGGAGCTCCATGGTGTATGCGGTTCCGTATCCGGCCTGACCACCCTGGACCTTCAACCATAGGGGAATCGGGTCATTCAGGTCGCCCCTGGGGCGCAACACCTCGTGCGGGAGGTCCAGGATACGGGCGATCCGCCGTGCGACCCTGACTTCCGTGTGGAATCGTTCCCCCAACGTGGCCGTTCGGAATGGGATGCCCCGTTCCTTCATCACGCAGGCCATCAACCGGGAATCGAATCCGCCCGTGAGGGTCAGGACGCAGTCGTCCGATCCTTCCACGAAAGACGCGATCTTGTCACCGAGGAGGTCGACCGCCTCCTGCACCGCTTTTCCCGTTCCGAGGTCGGGGTCCAGAGGGACGGGCCCCAGCCGCCGGTCGCGCAGGGCGGTCACCCCTTCCCTTTCGGCCCACCGCAGGGTGGTGCCGGGTGCGGATGCCCGTATCCGCGCATGAACCGTCCTCGTTCCCTTCCCTCCGAAAAGAAAGTGAGTGATGCCGATGGGATCGTGTGGACGAGCAAGCTCGGGGAAGACGGAGAGCAGATCTTTGATGGAGGAAGACACCACGACCCCGTCTGCCAGTTCTCCGACCCAATACGGAAGCAGGCTCAGGACGTCGCTGAGGACTCGAAAGTGCCCCGGGCCGGCTTCGATGAGATTGAAGATGTCGACTCTGCGCTCTGCCCAGGCCTCCCAGGCATCGACCGTAGGTGGGAGGGCCTCCGTCTCCCGGGCCGCGGGCGAGGCGGCGGCTCCCGGGACGACATGGAGGAGAATCCTCCCGGCGGTTTCCTCCCGACCGACCGAGCGTCCGCCATCGGAATCGAAAAAGGTATGGGTTAGACCGTTTGCCCCCTGGCCCCGAACCGAGAGCACAAATCCGTTTCCTGCCTCCCCTGGAGCGTAGACGGGACGTCCCTCTTCTTCCGCCCACCGACGAACGCGGGCGAAACCGGAGTCCTCCACTCTCGGCCCGGCCATGCCACGATCGTTGGGCAGGTACGCCAGAAAGCCGTTGATGAGCATGGGTAGTGTCAGACTTTCGTTGCCGTCACAACCAGGGTCCAGCTGGGCAGGTGGGTTTCGTCCAGGACGGTCACATCGACGGAAAACCCCGCATCCTCCAGGACGGGTCGGAAGAGGTCCTGGCCAGGCGCAGACGTGAGGTGAGCCCCGTCCTCACCCACCGGGTTGGTACGATCGAAGAGGGCGGACACCACCGCCTCGAGGGGGCCGCTCCCGTATTTGGCTCTCAGATCCTCTTCCAGTAGCTGAAAGGCCGGCCACATGCGTTCTTCGACGATACGGCCGTCCGGATCTACCGATCCCACCAAGCAAGCGCTCTTCGCCTCTGAGACGAACTCGATGAACATGGACTTCTGTTCATCCTCGGTACGATCCCGCCGTTCCTCTTCGAAACGGTTCACCGCATCCTCGAAATACTCTCGAAAGGGAGGAAACCCTTTGGGCTCCACCCACATCCTGACGACCGCTTTTCCCCCCGGCGCCAGCTGGCGGTGGGTATTCTCGAACAGCTGGGTCCACCCTGCGGGGAACGGAAGAAAATGAGGACCGCCGTCCGAGATCACGATGTCGAACGCCCCGCGAAAGTCGGGTTTATCCTCGGTCCAATCACCCACCACGGTCTTCACTCTCGACCAGTCCTCCTTGGCGAGAGTCCTCATCGCCTCCATGGTCTCCAGGTGAAGGTCCATGCTGACGATCCTCTCGGCGCCCCGGGAGACCATCAGATCGATCGCCTCCGGAGTGGCCCCCTGGACCAGTCCGGACCACCCCGTCCCTGAAGGCAAAGCCCGCCGAAAGAAATCCACCACCAAATGGCCGGGCCTGACCGGGGAAGCCGCCAGCTTCCAATTCTCCGCGATCTGTTCGATGAGAGAGTGGTTCATTGTTTTCATCCAAGCGGAGATTTATGGCTGCGTCCGTCAGGGCGCCAGGTAGACCATGTTCAACCACCACCCGAATCCGACATGGGCAAAGAACAGCCCAGCCAGTGCCGGGATCGCCAGCTTGGGGTGGCGTCGGAGGAATCCAAAAGCGAGCAACAGAACAAAGAATTGGCCCGCCCCTGCCAGCATGGCCAGTCGAAATAGCTGTTTCCTGAAGGCCAGGACCTCACGGTAGGGTGAGAACCTGCTTTCCGTCTCCGAATAGGCTGAATCGGCAGCTTGTCTGGCTTCGGAGACCCCGCCGGGATTGAGAGGGACGAGGATCTGGTCACCGTCCGAAGTCAGAATCAGCCGATCTCCATTCCGGGTCAGCCCCACTTCTCCCTCGGGCGAGTCGACCGTGAAGGTCCAATCGTCCGGAGCCCTCCATACCGCTTCCGTCACCCACGGGTCGCGATTCAGCGTGAGTTCTTCACCGACACGACGCCAGGAGAGGCCGTGCCAGCGGTCCTCAGAGGAGCTCAGGACCATCGCAGAGCTCTCGCGCACCTCGTCATCTTCAGCCGTCCAACCGCCCCAGGGATCCAGGCTTCCTCGTAGCCATTCATACGTCGTCCCGGATCCGGAGAGGACCTGGCCATGTATGGCCCCGGTGGATTTCGAGGATCTGAGGAGAAAAGTGGCCGAGGGCTCGGTGTATTCTTCCACCTCGACGGTGGACATGGTGACCCAGTTGGACACGAGAGGGCCGCCGGCCCCGGGATCTGATCCGTCCATGACCAACCAGGTCTCGTCACCCAACCGTGCGACCACCCTGTGTACGTACAACCCCGAAGGAAGCAACCTACGAAGCTCTAGCAGGCTCAGGTCCGGGGCCCAGTACCAGACCGTGGCCTCGGCGGAAGGTTGGCTCGGACGCGGCTCACCGGAAAGGTGAGGGCCGTTGTTCCCCTCCCATCCCATACCGGGTATTCGGAAGTCATGCGCCCAGGGCCAGACTCCCCCCGCGGTCCACCATTCCTCGCCCTCCCACCAGAAGATGACGGACAGCTCGTTGGCCTGCTTATGAGCCCGGCCCCCAAAATCGGCCCATCCTGCCAGTAGGTGAGCTTCCGCATGCCATTCGGACCAATAGCCAAAATCGAGGTCGAGCCAGAGAGGTTCGCCACGGTCACCCAGGTCCATCGTCCCGAGTTGGAATGGACCGCCCTCCTCCTGGCGAACCGCCAATTGGACTCCTCGCGAAGGGCCGCGGGTGTCCCCGAAACGGGGCAGGGTCCCGTCGGGTCGTTTCAAATGTCGAAGAAAATCCGCGGCCCGGCTGTACCGCTCGATCCAATGGTCCGGTATCGGGTGGTCGAGGATGGAAGCATATCTGAGCAACAGGCCCAGAAGGGCCAGGTTGAACTCCTGATAGCCGGATGAATGCTCCGTGACGATCCCACCCTCCGACACGAGGTACTGTAGCTGTAGGTCCGTCCGATCAAAGACGCTCTGCAGATGCGTCCTCACCGAGGGAAGCATGGGAGCCACGATGGCGGCGTGCATCACCGCCAGGCTCTCCATCAACCCATGGTTGGTTTTATACGTGAAATACCCAGGTTTCGCCAAAAGACTTACCGACCGGTCAAGAGCTTCCAGAAGCCGGCGGGTGGTCGTCAGGTCCTGCGGCTGAGAATCGTTTACGACGGCGAGCAGCCTCGTGAGGAGGAGAGTCCGGATAGCGAGGGCATGGTCGTTCAGGACCAGGCCCTCAGGGAGCCACAGCGAGCGCTCATATTCCAGAAAGTCCAGTGTGTAGTCTTGAGCAGCCTCCAGGAATCGCTCCTCCGAGGTCTGCCCGTGCGCCTCCAGGAGGACGTCGACAACCACCAAACTGGCCAGGGGTAGAAGCAAAGTCGGGATGTCTGTGACGACATCTACTGGATCGAATGGCCAGTTGATTGCAACGGGGGGGTTCGGGGGAAGCTCCAACCGACCTCCCAGGATCTCATTGGCTTTCTCCACCGAGGCGTCACCCGTGAAAGAGCTGTGAATCCCAAGGATTTGGTAGGAGTTCACCTCCTTGATGATTTCCTCGTTGGACCGGTAGTGCTCGACCCAGGCGGAAACATCTCCTTCGTTCAGCCCATTCTCTTCGGTCCAGTAGTGTGAAATCACCGGGAAGAAGAGACTCGAGCCAACGAAGAAGGGGGTGGCAGCGCATAGGAGGACCAAGAGAAGAACCCCGGCTTCTCCAGGTGACCTTCGACGCCATGACGTTGGTAGGGCCCAGCTCATTCCCGGTCCTTTCGATCGAGGGGAACGCTTTTCCAGGGCCTGGCGTTCCTCGGTGGTTCAAACCGACCGGTGAAGATGATCTCCAACAAGGAGTCTCCACGCAACCGCCGGATCCGTTCGGCTCCGGGCCGCCGAGATCCTGCGTTTGAACCTCTTCATCTTCAAAGCAGCCTCGGTCAACTGTTGGGCGATGTGGGAGGTGGGAAACACCCCCGTGGTCAATCGGCGCCTGGAGGGCCAAATAGGCTCGATCCAGGAACCGGAGGCGGCACAACTATCGACGCTTTCGAGCTCCGGGAAATCCCGGACGGCCTCCATCCACCGCAGCTTCAGGACCACCCCGGGTGATCCCTTCCCGAAACGAGGATGCCAACCTGATTTGAAGCTGAAGAGTGAATCACCCGACCGGAGATAGAGGTCGGTGGCGGCCAGCTGGTCCCCAACGGTCAACTGGCCAAACACGGTCTTCCCAACCTTGGAGAGGCCGGCCACCATCTCGCGAGCGAACCGCTCCCTCCCCGCATGGCACCGGAGGGCCGACTGCTCTTCG
Source organism: Gemmatimonadota bacterium (assembly GCA_013043565.1). Taxonomy (GTDB): domain Bacteria; phylum Gemmatimonadota; class Gemmatimonadetes; order Longimicrobiales; family Gaopeijiaceae; genus JABDNZ01. Next base: position 9,953 of record JABDNZ010000280.1, read on the forward strand.
CCCTTCCACCCCATGGCCTCCATCGCCAGAAACGACTCCAAGGGCTCGGAATTCCCACCCATGGGGTTCTTCACGGTAAAATCCACGGCCCCGAAGGACTGGAGTCGTCGGATTCGCCGCCTCATCTCCCGTCGGCGCTTCCCGTGAAACAGCTCGCCAATACAGTCCTCGGGGAGTAAGGATCCCATGGCGAAGGCTCGCTCGTTCTGCCAGTCCTCCGTCCAAGGAATCCCGAACCGGGAGGCAGCCTCTTCCAGCACCAGGGAGGACTCGGTGTCGTCGCTTCGATCCTGGAAGGACAACCCGTGCCAGCGATTCCGGGTCCCCTGCATCCATTCGAAAATTGCAGTGGCCGCCTCGAGCGGTCGGTCGCGATCCAGCAGAACCCCGTCGAGGAACGAATGCGCGCTCTTCCAAGATCGGAGATGAGGGAGAGGCAGGAGCCGGCTCCCGAGGCTGGGTTCGAAGATTCCGAGGCCTAGAAGCTCGTCGTCATCGCCGGATCCGACTCCGATCACGATCGGGTCGTTTTCGCCCTCCTCCGGAAGGTGCTCGAGGGCCGGGAGAACAAACCAAGGCGAGAGGAAGGGGTTGGGCTCGAGTGACCGACTCTCGAGGTGGTCCCAGGAGTTGATGAGGTCGGGGTTGAGTTCCCTTGCTCGGTACATCCGGGCGACGAGGGGGGTCTCTTGCGCCGCCGGGGCAATCCTGGGCTCATCGGCCCCGGGTACCGCTCCGCGTGCTTCCCGGAGCCGTGGAGCCAGGACCCAGCTCCTCGCTTTACTCCGTCCATTCCACAGGGGCCCATGGGGGGGGTCGCGGGGAAGGCTCTCAGGCGCCCACCTGACCCAGGTCTTCCCGCCCCTTCGCGGGCCGGAACCAGGTTCGGTCGCAACGGAGCGACTCTCCTTCTCCCTGCCAATGAGGATCCTGGACTTCCCGTTTTCCTCGTCGGCCGGGGGAGTATCCTCCGCCGGGCCTTTGTCACCCGCGAAATAGATTTTTGTATCGTCCAAAGCCCAACCCCCCCAGAACCTTTTCCACGACCAAAGGCACCCCATGAGTCCGATTCCCGGCAGGCGGCGCGCACCGGCCTTATCCACGGCCATTGCGGCAAGTTCTGAACCGCCCGAATTTCCCGCTCTGGGCACGAAGAGGACCCAATGGGTATTGCGCCGACACCACAGGGTTTTGGAA
>JABDNZ010000281.1 GCA_013043565.1 Gemmatimonadota bacterium
CCAGGGAATCCGCCTCCGATGGAAAGTCGAAGAACTCTCCGAGGCGGGTTATGGCCCGATAAAGGTCCGAAACGGAATTGGTGGGAATCGTCTGAACAGAGATTCCAAGGTCGGTGAGCCTTTTTGCCAGAGCCGGAGCATCCCTCCCTGGTGGCATGAACACCACCCCGATCCCCAGGTCCACCATGAGCTCCAGGTTGGGATCCAGACCGCCCCCGATGCTGGGCAGCGTTGCCAGAGCCTCGTGGGTGTCGAAGTCCGTCCTTGCTACGAGGTGTTCTCCGGCATCCAGTGCAAGGATCAACTCACTGAGGGAGGGGACCAGACTGACGGACCTCAATCCTTCGGATCCATCCGGCGGTGACCCGGGCGCACCCCCGCACGCCGCGAAAAAGGCGAGAAGGAGAAAAAGAAAGGCGCAGCGAACCCTCCGGGATACCGGAGAGCTCCCAACGCGCCTTGGATTTCCTTTCATGCGAGCCACCCCTCGACCGGAGGATCTATGCTTTTCCCTGACGACACAGGTCTCCTGGCTCAGGGCCGATCCACTCGCCTTCCCAGGCATACTGCCCAGTGGCTTTTCGAGCGATCGTTTCGGTCGTGCCGAGCCCCATACAGTGGCGGGACCGCGCCGGATTCTCACCGGCTTCCGAGATGTGCCGTTCCGGACGTTAGAGTGCACGGGGAAAAGAGACAAGCGGAGGGCTCCGGTGCCCCTTGGCAGGTGTGGAATTTTTCGCGTCTTTGTATTGGTGAACCGGGAGCAGATCGAGGCGCAATTTTGGAGAAGAACGGTCAGATGAGTGAGAGAATGGGTAGATACAAGATGTTGGGTCGCGCCTTAGCAGGCGCTGGGTCCGTTGTGTTTTTGTCGTGCCTGCCTTCAGGCCGGTCGGAAGCCCAGGAACGAGAAAAATTCCATCAGGGTGTCGACTATCGCATCGAGGCCTACCTGGATGAAGGAGAGGAGACGCTTCGAGCCCGAGCCCGATTCCGGTACACCCATCGTGGCCACGGAACCATCGACACCCTCTTCTTCCACCAACATTTGAACGCGTTCCGTCCCAACAGCGATTGGGCGCGGCGGGATCTGGAGTTCGGGAACCGGCGCTTTACCGACCTGGGCCCCGAGGACCACGCCTTCGAAAGGCTGCTTTCCGTCTCCATCGATGGGAGCCCGGCCGATGCGATCTACCCGGGGTCCCCGGACTCAACCGTGGTGGCATTCGCCCTGGAAACCCCTTTGGAGCAGGGAGAGTCCGCTACGGTTCTCCTGGATTGGGAGTCCAGGCCGTCCACTCTTCCCCGTCGCCAGGGGCGACGCGGGCGGCATTATGACTTCGCCCAATGGTACCCGCGTATCGCCGTGTACGACGAGGGCGGCTGGCAAGTTCAGCCTCTCATGCCCCAGGGGGAGTTCTACGGCGAGTTCGCCACGTATGATGTCACGCTCGATGTCGCCCAAGACCAGGTGATCGGTGCCACGGGCGTACCGGTGCAGGGCGATCCGGGATGGGCGGGAGCTTCTTCTGCCGGGGCCACAGAGGAATCCGCCCCCCCCCAACTGCGAGATGACTTCTACGGGAGCCCACCGGAGGAGTCCCTCGGACTCCTCGCGATGGACCCGGAAACCGGCCGGAAACGGGTTCGGTGGCATGCCCGAGACGTCCATCATTTCGCCTGGAGCACCAACCCGGACTACACCTATGAAGGTGGGAGGCATGGGGACCTCGCCATTCACGTTTTATATCAGCCGGGAGACGAAACGTCCTGGGGGAATCGTGTGGCTGTTGACCGAACCATCAGAGCCGTCGAATGGCTCGAGACCGTCTTCGGCCCATATCCCTATCCTCAGGTAACCAACGTCCACCGCATCGAGGGCGGCGGCACGGAGTTTCCCATGATGGTCATGAACGGGTCCGCTTCCCAGGGGTTGATCACCCACGAAGTGGGGCACATCTACGGCCATGGTATCCTCGCCAACAACGAGTGGAAGGATGCATGGTTGGACGAGGGTTTCATCTCCTTCATGACCTCCTGGTTCGCGGAGGAGGCGGACGGTGCGACGAGGGTATGGGAGCGGTCCCTTGGCATGGTGGCGGCCTTCGAGGACAGGGTCACTCCTCAGCCCGTTGCCATCCCTTCGGCCGACTTCCTGGATCCCCGGAGTTACAGCACCTACTCCTATTCCAAAGGATCGATCTTCTTCTACATGCTCCGTGAGTTGATGGGCTGGGATGACTTCCGCCGTGCCACCCGACTCTACTTCGAAACCAACAAGTTCGAGCATGTCAACGAATACGATTTCAGGGTCGCCGCCGAGGCGGTCTACGGGGAGGATCTCTCCTGGTTCTTCCACCAATGGCTCCACACGACTCACAGACTCGACTACGAGCTCCGGTCGGCGGAGACCGAGCAGCAGGACGACGGGAGTTGGATCACCGAGTTGACCGTGGCACGAAACGGTGAGGCCTGGATGCCCCTGGAAGTCCAGGTGGGGTCCGTCAGAGCGAAGTTGGACTCCAAAGATGCCCTTCAGAAGGTGAGCATCTCCACCCAGGGCAAGCCTGAATCAGCCGTCCTGGACCCGGACATGGTCCTTCTGGAGTCCACCAGAGAAAACAACCGGAAGGTGGTTGAGGAACGCTAGGGAGACTCCCTGCTAAGAGCCGTACCTTTCCAACAGGCTCTCGGCCAACGCTTCTAGATCGCGCTTGGACCTTCCCTCGAAGACCCCTCTGCAAACGGTGCCGTAGTCCCTGCAAAGCCTGTCACAAGCGCCGCCGGTCACGAGTTGGTCCGCGAAGTTGAAGAGGACGTTGTCCTCCTTGAGGATATGGGCCCGAATAAGCTCGATGTACCCTCTTCCGGAGTTCACGAGGATCTGGCGAGCTCCCGGATCACCGCCTCGGGCATCGGGAAGAGCCTTGAGCATGTGCCCGACGTATGACCGACCCATCTCATGCTCTTTCAGCATGACGGCAAGAGGTCCGGAATCCCTCGGCATTCCCCGGGCTTCCAGCTCCGGGAAGAGAAGGTCCTCTTCCTGACCGTGATGACAGGCGTCTGCAAAAAGACGGATGAAGCTCACACATTCCTCGAGGGCATAGAAATCAAGTCCATGGTCCGGCTCACGATCGAGAATCACTTCCAGAGCCTCTGAGACTTTGAGGATCCATTCATGCTCCTCCCGGAGCCCCTCGGTGGCCGTTTGTCTTTCAGGCATAGAAGACCTCAGAAATCTCTTCGGGAAAAAAGGCGAAAGCCAAGGAGGGCCGGAGCAATGACCCAAGCAGCCAGGGCCCCCAGAGCCAGACTCATGCCGCCAACCGTTCCAAAAAAAGACTCGAAGGTAGCGCCCGTGTAACCCATCAGGGCTGCGACGTCCATCCTCATAAGCAACAAAACCCTTCCAAGATCTACCGGGTTGAGTAGAACCGCAGCGACAAGGCCGCCCTCGAGTGGGTAGTCGGCCAGTGCGCGCACGCTCATCAGGACGACGGCATCATAGAGGAAGGAGAATCCCAGCCAGACAATGATGGCCGCCCCCAAACCCTTCAACCGGTCGGTCACGCTGACTGCAATCACGAAAGCCATCCCGACGAAAACGAGCGTGAGGGCGGTTCCAGTGACGAGGAGGAAGAGAAGGGTGGTCAACCCACGATCCCCCGGGTTCCCATGGACCAGGAAGGGCAGGCCTGTTCCCAACAGGAAAGCCCCTGTCAGGGGAACGGCCAGCCCGAGGTAGAGGCCGCCGAACATCTGGCGGCGGTTTACCGGTTGGGCCAGCAGAAGCTCATTGAACTCCCGGGCCCCGTACAGATAGACGGTTCCGAACAGGATTCCAACGAGAGGCACCAGGAGCAGAACCAGGCTTACGAGACTGAGG
>JABDNZ010000286.1 GCA_013043565.1 Gemmatimonadota bacterium
GCTCAGGAACAGGTAGGCCGGTGCAGCGACGAGGTAAACGATCCCTATCCGCTGCAGGACCCCCATGACACGCAGGGACTCGAAGTCGAACTGCGGGAAGAGCCTCATGAAGAGGCCCAGGGCAAAGAGGACGGCGGCCCTCCGGACCACATGGAGGAGGAGCCGGCCCTTCGGATCACCCCTTTGGACCCGCTTACCGAAAGAGAACGGTACCGCAACTCCAACGATGAACAGGAAGAAGGGGAAGATCAGGTCGGTGGGTGTCCACCCGTGCCACTCGGCATGTCGAAGGGGAGCATAAACATGACTCCAGCTCCCCGGGTTGTTCACCAGAATCATCCCGGCGATGGTGAGGCCCCGGAAGGCATCCAGTGAATACAACCGACCTCCGGGAAGCGCTCGCTTCGTCATGTCGCGCCCCCTTCCTTCTCCGATCTCCCATCCAAGAACCGTTTCTCGAGGAGGTCCGTCAGCCGTCCCACGAAGTCCGGATCACCCGGATCGAAGGCCGGGACGGCCTTCGTGGCGTGTTGCCCATCGGTCACGAGAGCGATGGTCCTCCCGTCTCGCCCAGGGTCGGCTCCGAAGATGGGGTCCAACCCCGGACCCTCACGGAAGACCTCTACTTTCGGCTCCGGCGAATCCTTGAACCCCTCGGCAAGCACGATGTCGGCGTCGGACAGATACCGGTGCACCAACTCCGAGAGCGGGAGTTCCTCGTCCGACCATGCTCCTATGACGGCGAAGGTCCCGGGCCCCGCCAGGACAGTCCGTGCGGCGCCGCCCTCATGCCGGTGCCTCCAGGAATCCCTTCCCGGCCGATCGATCTGGAACCCGTGGCCGTGTTTTACCGTCATTACCCGGTACCCTCGACGGTTCAGCTCCGCCCCCAGGGCGACCGTCAGTTCCGTCTTTCCGGCGTTTTTTCGACCGATGATACAGACGACCGGCGGGTTGGCGGGGGTCACGAGCCCCCACCCCAACGGGAGACGCCGGCTCGGAGCATCTTTTCCACCTCCCTGGCCCTTTTGCGATCATTCACGTTCGTGAAGGCGATTCTCACCTCTTCCTCGGTACCCAACCGGTCTCGTGGGACCCGAAGTGCTCCCAGGGCCTCCAACCCACTCTCCATCGACCGCCCTCCGGCCCGGATCGCGGCCTCCAGCAGAGGCAGGCCGGCGACTTCATATCCGGCGCACAGAGGCTCATAGCCGAGGGGCCCTGGGCTTTCAGGAACGATGGCGTGCACTCCGTGTGGCCACTCATCCAGAATCCGACCGATCAGCTCCGGGGTCACCATGGGGAGGTCGCAGGCCAGGGCCATGACCCTCTCGTGCCCCATCTCCCCGGCCCATTCCAGCGCCGTTTGGAGCCCACCCAATGGGCCCAGGCCCGGGGTGAGGTCGGAGCGGCTCGGGACCCCCAAGGTCTTCGCAGCCAACGGGCTCGAGGCAATCAGTACCTGGCCTGAGGTCCAGGGCCGTAGGGCGTCGAGAACCCAAGCCGCCATGGGTTGCCCGGAAAGGGGGAACAACGACTTCTCGGTGCCGAATCGTCGACTCCCTCCCCCGGCGAGAACGACGCCGAGAGGCAGGGGGTTTTCCAGGGTCGAGGCCGGGGCGCCATCCACCATCAGGGGCCGAGAGCCTCCCAGTCCAGGACCCGCTCTTCCCCAGTGTAGAGATTGAACCCCCCGGGCCGAGCGAAACCGACCAGGGTCAGGTTGAACCTCCTCGCCAGGTCTACGGCCAGGCTCGAGGGAGCACCCACGGCCACCACACACGGGATCCCGGCGGCCACAGCTTTTTGAATGATCTCAAACGATGTGCGCCCGCTCACCACCAAGGCCCGCTCCTGAAAGGGAAGTTCCCCGTTCAGGAACCCCGTGCCCACCACCTTGTCTACCGCGTTGTGGCGACCCACGTCCTCCCGGATGACTTCCGGCTTCCCCTGGGAGTTGAAGAGGCCGGCAGCATGAAGACCCCCGGTTCTCTGGAACCCAGCCTGCCCTGCAAGGAGAAGGTCCGGCAAGCCCGATAACACGACGGCCGGCAGAGAAAACAAGCCAGATGGAAGCGGTTCACATCCCCGGACCTCAACAGCTTCGATGGATGCTTTTCCGCACACCCCGCAGCTGGAGGACATATAGAAATTTCGCGTGAGAAGGCCCGGATCGAAGCGGACGTCCTCCCTGAGACGAACCGAAAGCACGTTGTACTCCTGATCTGCCTCACCCTGACAGTAGGAGATTTCTCGGACCTGCTCCCGGGACTCGAGGATGTTTTCGGTGAACAGGAACCCAGCGGCCAGCTCGAAGTCGTACCCCGGAGTCCTCATCGTGACCGACACGCTCCGGGTCTTCCACGAGCCCGAATCCAGGTATTCGATCCGGATCTCCAGGGGCTCCTCCACGGCCACCTGGTCGCCTCGGACCTTCCGCAGGCCCGGTTCCAGGCGCTGGAGTTTCAGCCCCTGCGTCCCGCGTTTCGGACTAATCAGAAGACTACTCCCCGACCCCGACCAACACAGCGGTCACCCTGAAGCTGCGAGTCCGGCCAAAATGGCCGCCGGAATAATCATGGCCAACCAACCCACCACGGCCGTCAGAACGGCCTTACCCGTGCCGAAGTCCAGGGCCTGGCGAATGGCCACGATCCCGGCCCACAGCATCCAGAAAGGCACGACGAGGCGGATGATCCCCCCAACGAAGGGAAGCACCGCTGCGAGATAGAGAACCCCGGGGGACTGGGCGAAACCCAGAGTGCGAAGCAGCTCCCCCCAGGTGGCTGTTCCACCGAAGATCTTCGCCCCGATGAGGTAGGTCACCCCCGCCCAGACCAGCCATCCCAGAATTTGAGCGACAGGAGCAAAGAAAAGGGAGGTGTTTTCACCACCCATCCCCCCGATGGTGGAAGCCACCGCCACCATGGCCACAACAGCAGCAGCCTGCATGGTAGCGGTTTCGTCGGCCTCGACCTCTTCGAAGGTGTCGATGTTGATCGTGGCTGCACCGAGCATGCGCTGTACCAAATCGCCCTGGGCCATGTCGCTTCTCCTTCTTGCAGGAACGGGGGGAGAACGGGCACTGGTAAAGATAGGGTCACCCATGGAGGCAGCAAAACCTGTCTCCGACTTCCTCGGGCCGGCTCCTTGTCCCGGCGGGGGGGAATCCCAGGCCGGATCCGAGCGCTACGGGATCCTGGCTCACGGTACTGGAGTCACCTAGGTTTTTGTCATGAACCCTCGATGCAGACCAGCTCGAAAGAGCCATGCCTTCCCTGCCTCATGGGGACTGAGAGTCGGCCCCCTAGTCCTTTCGTGTCTCCTTGTTTCGGCCTGCGGAGATTCTTCCGGCCCGTCGGAGCCCCAGCGGGCCCCGACAAGTCTAAATGCCATCGAGGGAATGGCCCTCCAGGCTCCAGCAGGGACGATTCTCCCGGCCGGGCCCACCGTGGAAGTCCTGGACCAGAACGGAAATGCCATGTCGGCGGTTTCGGTTTCCTTCCAGGTCACGGAGGGAGGAGGGATCGCTCCGGTTTCCAGCCGAACCACCAACGCCCAGGGGCGGGTCCGGGTCCCTTGGATCCTCGGGCGCGCGGTGGGGACGACACAACGGATGAGGGCCAGCGTCGGAGGCCTCTCCGTGGTGTTCGAGGCTCTGGCCATAGAGGGCATGCCCGGCGAGAGCTACCTGGGGCGAAACGGGTACACGGAATATCTCCCCGGTGAGGTACCGTTGATTCTGAGCGCCCCCCACGGAGGCGATCTGAGGCCCGCAGAGACTCCGGATCGTACCTACGGGACCACAGTGCAGGAT
>JABDNZ010000298.1 GCA_013043565.1 Gemmatimonadota bacterium
CTCCAGGGCCCCGGGAGTTTGCATGAGGGGGAGGGTGATGCCGAACTTTTCGAGATACTCCACCAGGTCCCCCGAACCGCTCACCTTCACGGCCGCAGCCAGGGCTTCGGGTTCGGATTCCGGAAGCCTGACCCCCAGGTCGCCAGCCAACTCCAACATGGTCGAAGGCCGCAGGCTCCCGTCCAAATGAACATGTAGCTCGGCCTTCGGAAGGGAGCGCAGCAGCTCCCGAGTCAACAACACTTCACATCTCCCGGCTGGATCAATCCTTTGTCCAGATCCACGAGGGATGCGGGGTATTCCCCTGAGAAACATGCGTTGCAGAAAGGAGCGCTCTCTTGAACGGCGCCCTCCATACCCTCCAGAGAGAGATACCCCAGGGAGTTCACGCCCAGTCGCTTCTGGATTTCCGGGATCGGGAAGCGGTGGCCCATGAGCTCTTCCTTCGTGGGCATGTCGATCCCGTAGTAGCAGGGGAATCGGACCGGGGGGCTGGCGATCCTGACGTGCACCTCGGTGGCGCCTGCGGCCCGGATGATGTTGACGAGGCTCCCGCTGGTCGTGCCCCTCACCAGGGAGTCATCCACCACCACGACCCTTTTTCCGTCCAGGACTCCACGGACCGGGGCGTACTTCACACGAGCGCTGAAGTCACGGTCCTCCTGGGAGGGTCGGATAAAGGTCCTGCCCACATAGTGGTTTCGCAGCAGACCCAACTCGAAGGGGATTCCGCTCTCCTCACTGAACCCGAGGGCTGCCGAGTTTGCGCTGTCTGGAACGGCCAGGACCGCATCTGCCTCCACGGGATGCTCCCGGGCCAGCTGCTGCCCGAACCGTCGCCGGGCCCGGTCGACGCTCTGACCGAACACGTCGGAGTCCGGCCGGGCGAAGTAGACCAACTCGAAGATGCACGGCGCCTGCTGGGCGGCCGGTGGAAGGCTCCGGAGTGGTTGAATCTCCGATCCCGTCAACTTCAGAACTTCACCCGGACGGACGTCCCGGATGAACTCGGCCCCGATGATATCCAGGGCGCAGGTCTCACTCGCGGCTACGAATCCATCGTCCTTCCGGCCCAGGACCAAGGGCCGAAACCCCCTCGGGTCCCGGCCTGCATATAGGGTGTCTCCCACGGAAATGATGAGGGAAAAGGCGCCTTCCAGGTATGTCAGGGCATCGTCGATCTGGCCCTCGATGGTATCGTGTCTCGAGCGGGCAATGAGGTGGATTATGACCTCGGAATCGGAGTCGGTCTGGAAGATCGCGCCCTCCTGAACCAATCTATTTCGAATATCGTGGGCGTTGGTGAGGTTCCCATTATGGGCAATGGCCAAATCGCCCTCAGCATATTTCACCATGATGGGCTGAGCGTTGGCCAACTGTGCCCCGCCTGCCGTGGAATAACGGACATGACCGAGGGCCGTCGGTCCCGGCAGGGATTGAAGGACGTCCGCATCGAAGACTTCAGCGACCAAACCCAATCTCTTATGAAGCCGCGCCTCACCGTCGTCGACGGCGCAGATACCAGCCGATTCCTGCCCTCTGTGCTGAAGAGCGTACAAGGCCAAAAAGACCTTCTCTGCCGCAGCCGGGACCCCGGTAATTCCCACCACGCCACACTCGTCCCGGGGAGACTCATCCAGGGAATGGGTTTTGATGGTCTCCATTCTCTCTGTCATCGACCGACTTTCTTTTTTGGGGGCAGCTCTCAAAAGGTGTCTTTCGGACGGGTGCGCTCCTCATTGCCACGGTCCCGCCCTCTATGGCTCTTCCTCCGCCTACGTTTGAAACGGTCCGGGGCCACATCACTGTAGTCCATTTGCCTCACTTCGGCCCGGGGGTCATCCTCATCCTCATCCTCCTCGTCCAGAAGCGGATCGCGATCAGGGAGCCGATCCAGCAGTCCGAGAAGCAGAGCCTTCAGCAAGCCCCACGAAGTGTACAAAACCAGGACTGGGAAGAAGTAGTAACGGGGCACCGTTATGGCCAGGAAAAGACCACCCAAGACCACCACCGTGCTGAATCTCCCCTTGGCAGTCCGAAAACCGATTCGCGGGAAGAGGGCATAGGGGATGTGGCTCATCAGCAGGACCGAAAGGATGACCGTCACCACCCCCATGATGCTGGACCACGGAAGATCGCCCAGGTAGGTCTGGAAGAAGACCGTCTGACTGAAGGGGTAGAACGTGGCCAGGATCATTCCCGCCGTAGGGGAGGGAAGGCCGTGGAAGTGAGT
>JABDNZ010000304.1 GCA_013043565.1 Gemmatimonadota bacterium
TGCCTCAACTGATAGCTGAGGCCCCTCAGGTAGAGGTCGTAGGCCTCCTGGTTCTCCGTTCCTCGGGAGGCCAGTCGGATCCTTTCGTCTCCGGCCAGCTCCGCTTCCAGGGCCCCTGCGATGGCCAGAGCCATCTCCTCCTGAAGTGCGAGGATGTTGTCGAGGTCAGAATCATACGATGCGCTCCACCGCTCGAATCCACCCTCCTCGGCGTCCACCAAAGCGGCCCTGATCCGAACCCGGTCGCCGTCCTTTTGAACGCTGCATTGCAGGACGTTCCGGACATTCAGGATCCCCGCAATGGTTCCTATTCCCTCATTTGAGCCTTTGAAGGTGAAGGCGGAAGTCCGGGCGGCCACCCGGAGATCACGGATGGCTCCCAGTTTTTCCGTCAACTCATCGGCCAACCCGTCGGCGAAATACTCCTGGTCCCCAGCCTGGCTTCTGTCTGCGCAGGGTAGGACAGCCACGGATCGTTCATGGGGAGTATCCCGCTGGAAACCGAAGGTCATGCCGGCGGTGGCCATGGTGGCTTGGTCTTGGCTTCGGCCCCTTAGTGTCAGGAGACTGACGCTGGCCAGGGCCAGGAGGAGAACCAGTGACGCCACCTCCCCCACACTCACCTGTTGTCTGCCTCGTTCACCATGGTGCCATGCCAGGACCAGAGTGACCCCCAGCCCGAACAGGAGCGCCACCGTGACCCCCTGTTTGATCCATAGCGCCCACCCGAACTGATCGGCCACGATGTCAAAAGCCTCGAGGCAGACAAATGCTCCCGCCAGGTACCCGACGGTCCATTGAACGAGCTTGCGTTCCTTTAGACGTTTGAAGAAGGAGGGGAAGTCCATGGGCTGGGCCTTACCTTTCGAACCTGACGTTCAACTCGTCGAACCAGTTGAATACCATCCGGAGATCGGGCAGAAAAAGTGGGAATTCTTGCTCGTTGACGGCGACCAGGAATCTTTGGCCGTCAGGGGTGACGTCGTACCCTTTTCCGTAGGGGAGCCCCACGGACATTATCGAGGGAACCTCCAAAATAGGTTCTGGTGAACCGGGAGCATCGTCGATGGGTACACGCATGAAGGTGGCGGTGTAACCGTTTTCAAGACTCCCCCGGAAGAAATACAGTTCCCTGCTGTCTGACCTCCAGAGGGGTCCCATTCCCCCGGTGGTGGAGATTTGCAGGACTTCGTCCAGGCCGGGGTATGGGCTGAGGTAGATCTCGTTTTGGCCTGATTGATCCGAAACGTAGGCGAGCCACCGGCCGTCGGGGGAGAGGGAGGGGTGGAACTCACTTGCGGGACCTTCTACCAGCGGAACGGCGTCACCGGGCCCTCCCATGGGTACCTGCCAGATATCGATACCTGTATCAACGGCCTCCCACCTCTGGATGATCAGGTCGCCGTTTTCCGGAACCCACGAATGGGCATTTCCGCCCGCCCCTCCTGAGTAGAGGTTTTCCTTTGGGCCTGATCCATCGGCAGGTATTCGGAAGATGCCGTAGCCACCCTCCTCTACAGCGGACGTGAACACGACCGACCGTCCATCCGGAGTCCATATGGGCCAGAAGTCTCCTGTACCCCCCCGGTCGGTGATGGGCTGGGTTGTTCCACGGGCGATGTCGTGTATCCAGATCCGATTGGCGGTTTGCCCCGCCGAATAACCAGAGGGGTCGGGGCCGGCGAACGCGACCCGTCCTCCATCAGGAGACAGGTTGGGTCCCATGATGGTCCAGGTCCCCGATTCCACCGGGATCCGGAGGTGTTGACCCGAGCGCTCGACCCAGTGTATCGATGTTTCCACATCAGGTACCGGGCCCGGCGCATATACAAGAGTACCGTTGGCGGAAACAGCGGTTAGGCTGTTAAAGGGAGCGCTGAACACTGAGTCCACTACGGGCAGGGGCGTCCCTGTGATCTCTTGTGTGTCAAGGTCGAACGGGGCTGCCCAGAGTTGGTTCATCCGCTGGAACACCAGGTGGCCACTTTCTACAAAAAGTGGCGCCCACCCTTCCTCCAGGAGGGTAGTCCGCTCACCACTCTCAAGTGAGACCAGCGCAATCCTCCGGGTCCCACTCCCACCCCCCCAGGCGGTGAAAAGAACATGCTGCCCATCCGGCAGAAACTGAGGATGGCCGAAGAAGTTCTCGGCACCCTCCAGGTGAAGGTCCAGGGAGGTTATCTCCTCGGGCGTCCCGCCTGACCCAGGGACGACGCGGAGCCCCTGAAGGGCCGGGGTATCCATGACAATCAGGTCGTCAGGCCCCCAGTGAGCGCTAAGAATCGGGTCGCAGGCGCATATAACCTGAGGGACCCCGCCTGTAACGGGCATCTTCTTCAGTCGTCGATCGGACCAGCTGTAGAACCCCAACCACTCCCCATCTGGCGAGAAAAAGGGTGATGCTGCCGACTCTGTCTCAGGGAGCCGCTTTGCCTCGAATCCATCCAGCGACCGAAGGTAGAGGTGGGTGGTCATCTCTCCGGACTCACGACCGACGAAGGCGATGCTTCGCCCGTCGGCGGATATGGCCAAGGCGTTGACCTCCGAACCGCTCTCGTTTTGGAAAGCACCGATGGAAAGGCTATCCGCCGGTCGAGGATCGAGAACCAGGCGAACAGGGCCGTCGAGGCTGGAGGAAGGGCCTCCCGAGGGCCAAACGAGGAGGGTTGCGACGGAAGCGCCGAGGGCGGCGACCAAGCTCCAAGCCAGAGTCGCTCCCCAGGAAACGCGGCGCCCACGCCCCACTCCGGGGTCCACGACGCTCCCGGACACATCCCACGCCCCCGATCCCGCCCTCTGCAGCGCCTCGGCGAATTGTTGAACGGTGGCAAACCGGTCGGCGGGCAACTTCGCCAGCGCCTTCCCAATGGCTGCGTCGGCCTGGGGGTGCACAAGCTCCCGGGTCTTCCGCACGCTGGGAACCGGCTCCGTCAGCACCTTCGCGATGACGGCCTGGGCATTTGGCCCCGTGTGTGGCGGTTCCCCCACCAGCATTTCGAAAAGGACGCAGCCGAGAGCGTACTCATCGCTTCTTGCGTCGATTTCCCGCTCACCGGACGCCTGTTCCGGGCTCATGTAGTGGGGTGTTCCGAGGCTGAGTCCGGTTTCCGTGAGGCGGGCCCCACCGGCCTCCGTCACCGCCCGGGCGATTCCGAAGTCTGCGACAAGCGCATGGCCACCGGAGAGAAGGATATTCGCCGGCTTGATGTCCCGATGGACAATGCCCAGGCTGTGGGCGTGGCTTAACCCGTAGGCAACCTCCTGGGTAATTTGGAATGCGTCTTCAATGGACAGTTGTGTTTCCCGTTCGAGGCGATCCCGAAGAGACTCGCCCTCGATGAACGGCATGACATAAAAAAGAAATCCGTCGGACTCCCCAGAGTCGTGCAAGGGAAGAATGTGGGGGTGCTGGAGGTTCGCGGTGACCTTGATCTCAGCCAGGAAGCGCTCGGCACCGATGACGGCGGCGAGCTCAGGGCGGAGGACCTTGATAGCCACGTTTCGGTCGTGCCGGAGATCCTGGGCGAGGTAGACGGTCGCCATCCCGCCCGCGCCGATCTCCCGCTCGATCCGATAGCGGTCGGCAAGGGCCTCGGCGAGGCGTACCTGTTCGTCCATTCCATTGGTCCTTCTGGGGGGAGACCTCAGGGTCCAGCCGCGTCAGTCACCGAAAGCAACATGGGCGGGCGATCGGGAAGTGAGCAAGAATCCCACGCCTCACTGCCCGCTGGCCCAGGCGTGATAGCTGTCGGAATCCCGCCAACAGCCAGGTCTCTCGATGAAGGGAAGGACCCTTCAGGCCAGGGGTGGTTCCCTGTCAGCGATCTCCTGCAGCACATCCACCAGATAGTCCACGTCCTCCTTGGTGTTGAATACCGAGAGGGAAATCCTCAGCCCGTTGAGGCCGAAGCTGGACATGGGCCGCACGTTGATGTTGTAGTCGTCGGCCAAGCGCCGCTCCACCTGGATCACCCGGTGGCCGACGAGTTCCACGGTCGTGATGCCGCAGGACAGTTCGTCATGGGCAGGGGTTTTGATGTTGAAGGCAGTATTGTCTGAGATCTTCTCTCTGAAATAGTGCTTCAGATCGTAGATTCGGGCTCCCTTCCGCTCGGCGCCCAGGAGGTTGTGGAAGTCGATGGCGACCCCCAAACCCAGGAGCTCCGGCAGGTTCCTGGTATTGTAGTTTTCGAACCGCCGGACCGATTCGTCCTCATACCCGTTGGCCACGATGAGGGGCCGAAGGTGCTGTTGGGCCTCCTCCCGTGCATAGAAGATCCCCACCCCTTTTGGCGAGAAGAGCCATTTGTGGGAGCTGGCGGCGTAGTAGTCGCACCCCATGTCGTGGAGATCGAAGGGGAACATGCCGGCGGTTTGTGCCCCATCCACCGCCACCAGGATGTTTCGCGGCCGAGCCAACTCCACCACGTCCCGCACCGGAAGGATCATCCCGTTGGTGTTCACCATGTGGCACATGGAAATCACCTTGGTCCGAGGGGTGATGGCCTGCCGGTAAACATCAACGATCTCCCCGGGGGTCTCCGGGATCAGGGGAAGGGTGGGTCGGACAAGCTCGATCCCCTTGGTTTCTTGCCAGTATTTCCAGGGGATGGTGCCGCTGGTGTGCTCGTGATCGGCCAGAATGACCTCGTCTCCTGGCTCCAGATACATGCTGGCGGCCACAAGGTTCATTCCCTCGGTGGTGTTGTGGATCAGGGCGATTTCTTCGGCGGTAGCCCCTACGGCCGCCGCCGCTTTCTCCCGGGTCTGCTCTTTGTCGGTGTTCCACCCGCCCCACATGTATTTGGAGGGGAAGCCGTCCAGGGTGCGGCGGAAACTCTCGGTGGCATCGGCCACCAGCTCGGGGGAGGGGCCCAGGGAAGCGTTGTTGAAGTAGTAGAGGCCCGGGACGAAGGTGAATTGGGCCTTCACCAGATCCCAATAGGCTTCGCTGTCTTCTGCCTGGTTCAGGACACCCGCCGTTGCCTTCCCCTGGGCAAGGAGGGGCTCCCGGCTCAGATCGGTGAGCAGTCCTCCCGCGGCGATGCTGGAAAACGAAGCCTTCAGGAATGAACGACGCTCGAGCGTTCTCACTGGTATCTCCTATGATATCGGCCCGCAGCGGGGGCCTGATGTGCTCTTCGCGCACCGAAGCTACGCGGTCGGGACAGCTGTCGGCCAGCGTAGAGGTCGGTTGATTCGGGCGCCGTCCGTCCTGCTGAAGCGTGACAGTCGAGGTGTCTGATTCCTACCTTGGCACCAATGAAGATGCGCGTCTCCCTCTTTGCGACCTGTATCGGGGATCAGTTCTTCGCCGATTCATTGGCGGACGGTGTTCGGCTCCTCCGGCATCTGGATGTCGATGTAGACTTCCCCCGGGGCCAGACCTGCTGCGGCCAGCCAGCTTTCAACGCAGGCCACATGGAGGAAGCCCGGAAGTTCGCACGCCACACGCTCCGAGTATTCGAGTCGTCCGACTACATCGTTCTTCCCTCGGGGAGTTGCGCCGGCATGCTCAGGCACCACTTCGGACCTCTCCTCGGGGGGAAGGAGAATGGGGCGGAATCGGTCCTCGGTGCGAAGACTTTTGAACTGTCGGAGTTCATCGTTCGGGTGCTGGGCGTGACGAAGCTGGGCGACGGTTTGGAGGGTCGGAGGGTTTGTTACCACCACGGCTGTCACGCCCTGCGGACGTTGGGGGTCAGGGATGAACCACTCGAGCTCCTCCGACAGGCCGGGGCGGAAGTCCTGGACTGGGAGGCGGCGGAGGAGTGTTGTGGGTTCGGCGGTGTCTTTTCGGTCAAGGTCCCCCACGTATCTACGGCCATGGCCGACAGGAAACTGGACACACTTCCGCATCCGGACTGTGTCACGTCGGCGGATGGAGGGTGTCTGATGCAGTTGGGAGGGAGGGCACGAAAGCGGGGGCTGGCAGTGCAATTCCGACACCTTGCCAGCGTGTTGTGGGCGGCCACCGGATCGGCTACCGGGGGAAACCCCCGTGTCTGACCCCAATCCCCGAGGCTACTTGGCCGAGTCCGCTTCCATCATCAGGGATCACCCTGAGATGGGCCAAGCCGTTTCCGAATCTTCCAGGTCCTTCGATCGACGGCGGGCTGACGCGTATGACCAGGTCGACAGCCTGGCCTGGAGGGCGTGGGCAAGGAAGATAAAAAACCACACCCTCACCAACCTGGACCGTTATCTGGAAGAAGCGGAGGACCGCCTCATCGAAAACGGCGCGCACGTCCACTGGGCGGAGGACGGGCGAGAGGCCCTATCGGTTTTGGAGTCGGTGGTGACGGCTCATGGGATCAAACGGGCCGTAAAAGCCAAGAGCATGCTTACTGAGGAGCTGGGGCTGAACCGGTTCCTCGAGGGCATGGGTGTGGGCATTCGGGAAACGGATCTGGGAGAGTACATCATCCAGCTCCTGGGTGAGGATCCAAGCCATATCGTCGCGCCGGCGATCCATCGAAGTGTCGCCGACTGCCAGGCGCTGTTCCATCGGGAGCTCGGAACGCCTCCGGATGCCGATCCCGATCAGCTCGCCGCGGCAGCACGCACGGCTTTGAGGGAGGAGTTTTTGTCGGCGGATCTCGGGATCAGCGGTGGAAACTTCCTGGTAGCCGAGACGGGCACCCTGGCTTTGGT
>JABDNZ010000308.1 GCA_013043565.1 Gemmatimonadota bacterium
CGCGCAGGCAAGGGCCCGGCTGCTGGCATCTGTTTCTCTTCCTCAGAACACCGATTTGAATGGAGAAATCCAATGAATGCTATAGAAACGCGCAGTTCGTCCCCGGTGCTTCTCCTGGCTGCCGTCCTCACCGCGATGGGTTGCGGTGGAACGGACGTGGAAGGGCCTGAGGAAGCAGGAGAAGGAGCCGTCGTGGAAATCACCGATCGGGTGGAGCTCACACCCGCGGCGTTGGCTTCGCTTAGGCTCTCCTACGCCCAGGCTGAGATCATGGAGTTGGCGCCCTCTCTGGAGGTCCCGGCTGAGTTGGTGCCGGTGCCCGATCGACGGGCCTCCGTTGGTTCGCGAGTCTCCGGCCGTGTCCTGAAGGTCCTGGTAAACACGGGGGACAGGGTGGCTGCCCACCAACCGCTCATCCACATCGAGAGTGCCGACGTGGGACGAGCTTGGGCTGACCTGATCTCAGCGCGTGCCCGGGAGAGCGTAGCTCGGCAAGCGCGCGATCGTCAGGAACAACTGGTTGGGTCAGGCGTGACTTCAGTCCGCTCTTTCGAGGAGGCTGAAGGCGAATTCCTGATCGCTGAAGCGGAAGTGCGTGCTGCCCTCACAAGATTGGCTACTTATGGAATCACTGGTCCGGGGGATCCACCGCTCGATCCTGCAAGAATCACCTTACGGAGCCCGGTTCAAGGGACCGTAGCCAGAAGATCGGCGCACGTGGGCGATTGGGTTGATCCAACGGATGTACTTATCGAGGTGATTGACCTCGACGAATTATGGTTGGAAGCCGCTGTGTATGAGCGGGAGATGAGGTTTGTAGACCTGGGCCAGGCTGTCCAGGTGGAAGTGCGAGCCCTCCCGGGAACCGTCTTCATCGGAGAGGTGGAGCGAGTGGAGGGGGTTCTCGACGAGGATACCCGATCGGTCGGAGTTCGGATTGTCCTCCCAAACCCTGAACACCTGCTTCGTCCCGGCATGTTTGCCACTGCAAGTATCCAGGGGACACACGCCCATGAGCCCAGCACGCTACTCGCCGTACCGTGGGCGGCCGTGCAAGAGATCGACGAACACAACGCAGTTTTCGTACGAGTCGCCGAAGGGGCATTCGAGCTCCGGAGCGTCCACACTGGAGAGCGTGCCGGGGATTTCGTCGAAATCTTGACTGGATTAGAACCCGGCGATGAGGTCGTGACAGACGGAAGCTTCCTCCTTAAAGGCCAGCTCCTCAGGTCCACTCTTGCCGAGGAGGAAGGCTAATGGCCTCGCGGTTAGTGGATTGGTCCCTGAGAAACCGCTTCTTGGTCATCGCCCTGAGCATCGTGCTCATAACTGCGGGCGGCCGTTCGATGTTGGACCTACCTATCGACGCCGTTCCAGACGTCACCAACGTGCAGGTCCAGGTACTGACCAAGGCGCCAGCCCTAGCGCCCCTGGAGATCGAGCGCCTCATTACGTTTCCGGTGGAAGCTGCGATGGCGGGGATTCCTGACATGGAAAACGTCCGCTCGGTCTCGAAATTCGGACTGTCTGCCGTAACGGTAGTTTTCGAGGAAGGAACCGACATTTACCGGGCCCGCCAACTCGTCCAGGAGCGGCTGCCCGAGGCGAGAGAAGCGATCCCAGAGGGATACGGCACTCCCGAGATGGGCCCGATCGCCACGGGTTTGGGGGAGATCTACCAGTTCGAGGTCAGGGGCGAGCCCTCGTGCCCAACAAGCCAGGACACACCCGCCTGCTACACCCCCATGGAACTCCGCACGATCCTGGATTGGTTCGTGGCCTACCAGCTGAAGAGCGTGCCGGGGGTCGTCGAGATCAACACGTTCGGCGGCGAACTGAAAACGTACGAAGTGTCACCTGACCCTGCTGCGCTTCAAGCTCACAACCTGCCGCTTTCCAAGCTCTTTCAGGCGCTTGAACTCAACAACCGCAACGTCGGCGGCGCGTATCTCGTGCGGAATCGGGAGCAGGTCGTCATCAGAGGTGAAGGCCTCATCCAAAGCGTCCGCGATGTCGAAGACATCGTTATCCAGACCAGTGACGACGGCCTCCCTCTCTACGTTCGTGACATCGCACGGGTTCACTTTGCTCCAATGGTTAGGCAAGGTGTCGTAACCCGAGACGGTCGCGGCGAGGCCGTCGTGGGGATCGTCATGATGCTCATGGGTGAGAACTCACGGGTAGTTGTGGAGAGGGTGAAAGAGAAGGTTCAGGGATTGACCGAGAGCTTGCCCCCCGGCGTGACAATCGAGCCGTTCTACGACAGGACAGACCTGGTCCGCCGCACCATCCACACTGTTGAAAAGAACCTCATCGAGGGAGGGATCCTCGTAATCGCGGTTCTCCTGCTGATGCTGGGGAGCCTTCGAGGGGGACTCATCGTCGCCAGCGCGATCCCCCTCGCCATGCTTTTCGCTTTTATCGGGATGGTCCGGGCGGGAGTCTCCGGAAACCTCATGAGCCTGGGGGCCATTGACTTCGGTCTCATTGTGGACGGATCGGTGGTGATGATCGAGAACGTTTTCCGGCTCATGTCCGACAAACGTTCAAAGGGTAAGCCGATCCAGAGTGTGGTCCGGGAGGCCACTATGGAGGTGGCCCGACCTGTGGCCTTTGCTGTTGGGATCATCATTATCGTTTACATCCCGATCCTTACGCTCACGGGCGTGGAGGGGAAGATGTTCCGGCCGATGGCTCTCACGGTGATGTTCGCTCTGGTCGGCTCACTGATTCTCGCCCTCACGCTAGTTCCTGTGCTTGCCTGCCTTTTTTCTTCGCAAGGCTCCAGTGAACCATGAGACCTGGCTTGTCCGCCGACTGAGAATCGCGTATGAGCCGATCTTGGATTTGGCCCTCAGGTACCGGATCCGGACGGTGGCCGTAGCCGCAACCTTGTTCGCCGTCGGAATTGCCCTTGCTGGAACCCGAGGCGCGGAGTTCATCCCCAAGCTCGATGAGGGAGCGATAGCCCTTCAGGTCTGGAGGCTCCCATCGGTATCAGTGGATGAGGCGGCGCAACAGTCCTCCATGCTTGAGAGCGTCCTCCTGCGAGAGTTCCCAGACGAGGTCGAAACGATCATCTCGAAGACAGGGCGACCTGAGATCGCAACCGACCCTATGGGCATTGAGATGAGTGACGTCTTCGTCATGCTCAGAGAAAAAAGCGAGTGGCTCTATGAGAGCAAGGTCGAACTCATCGAGGCCATGGAGGAGGTGCTGGACGAGGAAGTGCCCGGTGCTGCGTTTGGATTCTCCCAACCAATTGAACTTCGCGTCAGCGAACTGATCTCCGGTGTCCGCTCTGACATAGCGATCCAGGTGTACGGAGAAGATCTCGGTGAACTTCAGAGAATCGGAGGGGATATCGCCCAGGCTGTTTCCGGGATTGCCGGAGCGGACGATGTGAAAGTAGAACAGGTGTCCGGGCTCCCGATTCTGACAGTCGGCGTTGATCGCCGCTCTTTGGCGAGGCATGGAGTAAGCGCCGACGACGTGCTGGGAACCATCGAAGCTTTGGGTGGGCGGCAAGTTGGGGTGGTGCTCGAAGGCGAGAAGCGATTCGCGCTCCAAGTTCGGTTTCCAGAGGAGGTCCGGAACGATCAGTCGGCCATTGCTCGGATTCCTGTGGCTTCCGGGCGAGACCGGATGCTTCCTCTCGGTGAACTCGTCACGATGGATACCGAACCGTCGGCTGCCCAGATCAGCCGAGAGAGCATTCAGCGTCGAATCACCGTGGAACTGAACGTACGTGGGCGCGATATCGCTTCTGTGGTTCAGGATGCCAGAG
>JABDNZ010000309.1 GCA_013043565.1 Gemmatimonadota bacterium
TTCCTGAGCAAGGCGAGTCATCAGAACCGCGGCCCGCTTGGCAGCCCGGGTGACCGAGGTCAGGTCGAGGGTCTCATCTGGACTATGGGCCCCAGATCCGTAGGGGCCCATCCCTGCGAGACCAGGAGTGTAAGGGGCGACGAACGAGATGTCGGCAGCCCCCCTTCGGCCCGGATCGAGAGCTTCCATGGGCCCGAATCCAAGGTCCTGACTGACCCGGCTCATCTTCTCCAACAAAACGTAGTTTTCGGGTCCCGGCGCCATGGGAGGATATCCGTCGCTGAACGTGATGGTGGCGGAGGTCATCGGGTGGCTCCTTGCGACGACTTCTCTCATACGGTCACGGGTCTCCTCGAGTTGCCCAGGGGAGATGGTTCGTATCCCGCCCCGTACTACCACACGCTGGGGGATCACGTTTGTTTTTCCAAAAGCCGTCCCGGTCTTTGTCTCCTCGTCGAAGCTCACCTCGGTTCCACCAAGGACCACGCCGGCATTGAAGGTGAGGTATTCCTCTCCCCGAACTTCCTCGTAAAAAGAATTCAAGATCCGAGCAACCTCGAAGATGGCTCCGGCCCCGTACTCCTCGTTGAAGATTCGGGAGGAATGACCCGTCATGCCCTCCACCGTAAGGGTCCATCCCGTTGAGCCACGCCGGGCCACCGTGGCGTACTCCGCGTCTCCCTCCCGAACACCCCCCTCGAAACCCAGGGCAAGATCGGACCATTGGCCGGCTTCCACGAGGTCTTTCCGAGTGATGGAGAGGGGCCGTCCCGGAGACTCTTCCTCTCCGGTGAGGGCTACCACGATGGAAAGTCCGTTCAAAAGGCCGGCGTGATCCAGCGCCTTCAAAGCATAGAGGAGAACGACGCAACCACTCTTCATGTCGGCGACGCCTGGGCCCGACGCCAGATCCCCGGAGCGTCTGAACTCCTGGAAGGGACTGTCTGCTTCAAAGACGGTATCCAGGTGTCCGATCATCAAAACCTTGGGTCCGTTGCCGTTCCCCATCCGCTCAGCGAATAGCTGTCCGGCTCGGTTGACCTCGGGAGGGAATTCGATCCACCGGGTTTGGAAGCCCAAGGCGTCCAACTCCTCCCGGAAGATGGCCCCGACCTGTCGCACGCCTTCGTGGTTCATGGTACCCGAGTTGATGTTGACGACCCTCTCCAGCAGTCCGAGGGCCTCCTCTTCAGCCATATTCAGATATTGGACGATGGCTTCTTCGCCAGAGCTCAAACGCTGGCCGGTGACGAGGCCTTGGGGAAACAGAAGGGCGGCAGGCAGGACCACGCAGCACGTGAGTGTCGAGGGAGCGATGGCCCAGAGGTTCCAGCGGGTCATGGGAGTTCCTCGGTATCGTGATAAGAGCGGCTTCGGAGAACACCTAACGAGGAACGTATTCCGGTGAGGTCCGCACGCAACCGGCTGTCCTGCACCCTAGTCCAGGAGGGCGTCCACCTTTGCGGCACATATGAAGTCGTTCTCCGTGAGCCCTTCCACAGCGTGGGTCGAATAGTCGAGCTCGCAGCGGCTGTACCCGATGGCCTGATGCGGGTGGTGGTCTTCGGTGTGGGAGATCCATGCCACGGAATTCACGAAGGAGATGACCTCGTAGTGGTTCTGGAACGTGAAGATCCTCCGGATTCTCTGACCTTCATCGAGAATCTCCCACCCGGGGATTTCTTTCTGCAGCTTCTGGGCTTCCTCCAGGGTCATGGGAGGAATCCCACCCTCGCAGGGCTTGCATTTCTTTCTCCTGAGGTCCGACATGTGTCTTCATTCCTGGTTGAATACCGATGCTCGAGGTGACTCGACTGAGTATGCCTGAGGGGTGAGGGAGTTCCCTGGCAGTGAGGGAACGTGGGTCAGGATCGGAGAAAGCGGGATCGGAGCCCTCGGGAGAGGGCGGGTTCCCCCTTCCCTCCGGGAGTTTCAAAGCTCAGGGCAAGGGCCCGGAGGGGGATATTGTAGGGCGGTAGGACAAGATCGGGGGCGAGTTCGAAGAGGGGAAGGGCCACGAACCCGCGCCTTTGGATGTCCGAATGAGCCAGGATTCCCTCGGGTGCGACCTCCTGCCATTCGGGGCTCGTGCCGGGGTGCTCGCCGAGACCGTAGAGCAGAAGGTCCAGGTCCATGGTTCTGGGAGCGTATCGGTTGGCAGGACGCTTCCGGCCCAGCGATTCTTCGATCCGGGCAAAGCGGTCCAGGAGTTCCGGGGCGGTCAGGAGCGTGCGAATCTCCAAGACTCCGTTGAGGAAGTCCGGGTCCTGCCCCTCGAAGCTGGCTCCCGCGTTTCCGGAAGAGTTGGCTGGATCGGAGAGTGGTGCGGTGCGGAAGAAGGTGGAGATTCCCGTGAGAGTGATCCCCGGAGTGTCCACCAGGAGCCCCAAGGCTTTCGTGACGTTCTCTTCGGGCCGGATGTTGGATCCCACTCCCACATATGCCAGAGCCGGTGATCTGCTGATCGTCGGGGGTCTGTACGGTGACGGGGGCCTACCCTTTGGGGTGGACTCACCCACGGCGGCGCTCCACCTCTACGCCAACGCTCCGTGAGAAGCGCACAGCCCCCGGCTTCTCCACTCGGACCCTCGCCACGTCGACCTTCGGGTTCTGGAGGCAGATCGCGGCGATTTCTTCCGCCATCTTCTCCACAAGGAAAAACTCCGAGGTCTCCACCAGGCTGATGATGGCCTTGGCCACCGCTCGGTAGTCCACCGCGTCGTTGAAGTCGTCGCTCTGGCCGGCGGGCTGGAGGTCGGCCTCCATCTGAACGTTGATAAGGATATCCTGCTTCTTTTCCCTCTCCCAATCATGGATCCCGATGATGCCCCGGATCAGTAGGTCTTTGATGAGGACGGTGTCGCTCATGTGTTTCCTCCTAGGCGAATATGGCGGCCGCCGTCCACGAAGATCACCTGCCCGGTGACGAACGAAGCCCCCAGGAGATAAAGAGTGGCATCAGAAATGTCTCGGGGATATCCCCGGCGTTTCAACGGAAGGTCTACGGTGAGACTGTCGAGATAGTCGTCGGAGAACTCCTCCGGTGGCATCACCGCCCCGGGTGCCACCCCGTTCACCTGGAGTTCCGGCGCGAACTCCAGAGCCGTCAGTGTGGTCAACTCACTGAGGGCGACCTTGCTCAAGTGGTAGGCAGCGTGTGCGAGGTCCCCACCGACGAGCCGTGTGTCGAGAAGGTTCACCACGGACCCCCGATCCTGGGTCCCCTTGAGGCGGCGCCAGAACGCTCGGGTCAGAACGAAAGGGGCCCAGGCATTCACCTGAAGGTTCTCGTGGACGTCCTGAAGGCCCATCTGGTCGAGGCGGCCACTCGGAAAGATCGACGCGTTGTTGACCAGGAAATCCATCCGGCCCATCCGATCCCAAGCTTTTTCGAAAAGGGTGGCGGTCTCCCCTTTGTCACCGAGGTCGGCCTGGATCGGGTAGGCATCGGTGCCCATGCCTTTCAGCTCCTCACACAGTGCCTCGGCCGGTTCTTTGGAGGAGTTGTAGTGAATGGCGAGGCGAGCGCCGGCTCGCCCCAGAGCCAGGGCGGTTTCCCGACCCAGGCGCTTGGATCCCCCGGTAATGAGGGCAGCTTTACCGTCGAACCTTTTGGCGACGAAAGTCTCGCCGCCCGAGGGATCATTGTTGGGCACGTTCTCGCTCCTGTCTGGGGGTGTCGTTCCTACCGGCTCTTCCCGCTAGAAGCTCCTCAGGACCTCCAGAACCCGATCCACATCCTGCTCGGTGTGGTCGGCGTTGATCTGGAAGCGAATCTCCTCGTCACCCCGGGGAACCACGGGGAATGCCAGGCCGGTGGCCAGGACCCCATTTGCATAAAGGTGTTCCACGAGAGCGTTCGTCTTGGCCGTATCCCTCACCATGAGGGGAACCACAGGGTGCTCGCCCGGGATGGTTTCCATCCCGAGTCTCCCCAGCCCCTCCTCGAACCGTTTCGTGAGAGCCCTCAGGTGTACCAGGAGATCCCTGCCCCTGGGAGAATCCAGAAGGGCCAATGAGGCCACGGCGGCTTTTGCTTCGCCCGGGGTGATGGGGTTGGAGTAGATGTAGAAGGGGGCTGACTCCCGGAGGAAGCGGATCAGGGTGGCATTGGACGAGACGTAACCGCCGTTCACCCCGAAGGCTTTACCGAGGGTCCCTACGAGCACGTCGATCTGCGGCGAGTTGGTGTACTCTTCTGTACCCCGGCCGGTCTCACCAAAAGCCCCCACCCCGTGTGAATCATCCATGACCACAACCACGTTCTCCGGGTAACCGTCGTCGTGTTTTTCCGCCAGCGCCATGATTTCGTCCATTGGCGCGTGATCGCCCCGCATGCTGAAGATCCCGTCGGTGATCACGAGAGCCCGTGTCGCCTGGCCCTTGAACTCCTCGAGGGATTTGTCCAGGGCCTCCATGTCCAAGTGGGGGTACACCACTTTGGAGTGCGGCCGGGAAAGGCGCACGGCGTTGATGATGCAGTTGTGATTCAGCTCGTCACTGATAACGGCCGTCTCCTTCGTCACCAAAGGGCTGATCGTGCCCATGATGGTGGCGTAGGCCGACGAAAAGATCATGGCGTCTTCCCGACCGTGGAACTTGGCGAGGTCCGCCTCCAGCTGGGTGTGCACGTCGTATGTGCCGCTAATAAAACGCACCGCTCCAGGGCCTGCTCCGTATTTGGCCGTCCCTTCCTCTTCGGCTTTCATGATCTCCGGCCGCAGAGACATGCCCAGATAGGAGTTGGAGTTCATCCTGAGGAACTCCTTCTCACCCTCGCCCTCCAGGTGGAACCGCGGGCCCCGGTCGGCAGACGGGGGCAAGGCCTTGGTGACCACCGACTCCGCGCCTTTTGCGGTTCCCTTTTCTTCCAGGTCGGCGACGTGGTTTTCGAGGATTTCCGTTAATCGATTATGCGGCATTGGATGCTGTCCTATGTAGTTGAGGTCGGCCGTCAGGCCAGCTTCTTCCTGAGATTCACCAGCATGTCTTCTACCATGGCGTCCAGGTCGTAATCCGGCTCCCAATCCCATTCCTCCCGGGCGGCGGTGTCATCCAGCCGTTTGGGCCAGGAGTCGGCGATTCCCTGCCGAAGTGGGTCCACGTCGTAGTCGATGGTGAAGTCGGGAATGTGCTTCTTGATGGCATCGGCCAGCTTTTCTGGTGTGAACTGCATGGCTGCGATGTTGAAGGCGTTTCGGTTGATGAGTCGGACCGGATCAGCTTCCATCACTTCGATGGATGCCTTGATGGCGTCGGGCATGTACATCATGTCCAGCTGGGCGTCGGGCTTCAGGAAGCATGTGTAACGTCCCTTCCTGATGGCCTCGTAGAAAATCTCCACGGCGTAATCCGTAGTTCCTCCCCCGGGCTCGGTGACCCAGGAGATGAGACCGGGATACCGAACCCCGCGTGTGTCCACCCCGAACCGAAGGTGGAAGTAGTCGGCCAACAACTCTCCGGCCACCTTCGTGACTCCGTAAATGGTAGTGGGTCGCTGAATCGTGACCTGGGGCGTCGGGTCCGGTGGGGTCGAAGGCCCGAAGGCGGCGATGGAGCTGGGGATGAACACGGCACATTCCCTGACCCGAGCTACATCGAGGGTGTTTTCCAGGCCGCCGAGGTTTACTTCGTATGCTCGATGGGGATCGGCCTCACCGACAGCCGAGAGGATGGCAGCCAGGTGGAAGATGGTGTCGGCCTTGAAGCGGACCACCGCTTGTTCCATCACCCCATGGTCCGTGCAGTCCACGATCTCGAAAGGCCCCCCCCGCCCCACCGCACCCTCGGGCTCCCGGATGTCCGAAGCCAGGACGTTCTCGCTCCCGTACCGTTCCCTGAGTGTAACCACCAGGTCGGACCCCACCTGTCCCGAGGCCCCCGTGACGAGAATCCGTTTCATGGGTTCCCTTTCGCTGCGTTCGACGTCTTTCCCTGTCTTTCCCTCAGATCGGCCTCAATGTAGGGAGACGGATAGGGGAGCGTCGAGATGGGATTCCACGAGGATGCTCGAGAGTGTTATCCCCGCGTCAGCCTGATCCGGCCCCAACCGGTGTGGACCGGCCATCGGACGGTAACGGACTCACCCTGTACGGTCTCGTCGAAACCCCGTTCCGACTTGGAAAAAGTGGAGATTGGAAAGCTCCAGGTTTCGGAGTCGGGGGTGGCCAGGACCCGGCCGTCTGCACCGAGGGAGAGCTCAGTGGAAAACAAACTGTCCTCGGGAAATGCGCCGGGATCCCAATCGAAATGGACCTCGACGGAGCCGTCGTAGCTGAAGCGGAGGCTTTTCTCGAGCCTCGGGGTGTCTCCCTCCGTCTCCATGGAGAACTCGACCCAAGAACTCTCGTCGGCCCCTCCCTCTTCCAACGAGACGAGTCGCAAACTTGCCCCGGCCCAGGATTGCAGGGGTTCGTAGCAGCCACCCTGGTATGCGTCCAGCCCCAAGGAGCCGGGGAGGACCCGCTCTTGGAAGATGCTCCGGTCGTCCAGGTCCGCTGGCGGAAGCTCGGAGAGGCGGAACTCTCCTTCCAGGTCATGAATGGATGGGGCGGTGGATCCGTCGTTTTCCCCCTGGGAGGCCTGGAGGTGCTCACCGTCGTCCGTCTCCTCTACCGAACCGTGGTGGTATGCCTCCCGCCGCCGGGTAAGGGCGTTGGCCAGATTGACTCGATCCTCGAAGAGTGTGAGTTCTTCAATGGCGCCTCCCCTTCTCGGGCTCACCAGGGCCGAAAAGTTGGCTGAATGGACCCAGAGTTCCTCATCACCGTCCAGGTCCAGGTCTACCTGCTCCACGGCCAACCGCTCTCCCTCCCGGAGCTGACTCTCCGCCTCGGCAAGCTTCTGCCACACAGCGTCCCGCAGGTGTCTCAGGTACAGCCCGCCAAAGACCCCGTGCCAGTAAACGTCGTTGCACTGGGCGGCCCCCAAAGCCCGTCGGGGACCCTCCGGATCGCCCCTTTCCCGGCAGAGTTTCGACAGGGCCATCGCCTTCTTGTGCATCCGATTCGATTCAGGGTATTTCACGAGGAAGTTCCGCCAGTGGGATCCCCTGACCAGCGGGCTCTCGCCTTTGGAGAACCGCTCCTCACCCAGGGCCTCCTTCAGCTCCTCCAGCCTGTGAAACGCCTCTGCTGGGAGGGCCCATTCCTCCATCTCCCGATAGGAGGAGGATGGGAGATACGCCGGGCCCCCACTTGGGAGGTCGTGAAGGGCTTGGGAGAAGGTGGCCATCCGAACGCCACCCTCTTCCTCCAGCGCCTTCATGGCTCGAATGAAGTCGTCGAGCCATCCTTTTTCGTAGACCCATTCCCGGGTCCCGGGCCATCCGCCGAACTTTTCGATGTCGTCGGCCGCCACCGCCAACCGGCGACCGGAAGCCTGGAGTTGACGCACATAGTCGACGGTATCTTCCGGGGGGTGGAACGGAAGGAAATACCGGAGGTGTTCATCGATGGCGAACACGCCCAGACTTCTTCCGCCTGATTCGGTGCGGAAAGGGAGATGCAGTTGATCTCTGGAGAACCCTGCAGCTACAAAGTGGCGATCATCCACCAGCACGTACTCCACGCCGGCCCGCGCCAGGTCCTCTGCCAGAT
>JABDNZ010000312.1 GCA_013043565.1 Gemmatimonadota bacterium
CGCGTACACTGGGCACCCTGGTCTCCTCAGGCGTCTCCATTCTTGAAGGACTGGAGATCACTGCCAAGACCGCCGGAAATCGCGTGATTCACGATGCGGTCATGGGGTCCCGGGCATCCATTGCCGGGGGTGAGACCATCGCCGGACCCCTGAAGGAATCAGGGGTTTTCCCGCCCATGGTCGTTCAGATGATCAACGTGGGTGAACAGACCGGCGGGTTGGACGAGATGCTGACGAAGATCGCGGACTTCTATGACGAAGAGGTGGACGCGGCGGTCGAAGCCCTCCTATCAGCCATGGAGCCTATCATGATCGTGGTCCTCGGCGTGGTGGTGGGTGGTATGATCGTGGCCATGTACCTGCCAATCTTCGACATGATCAACGCTGTGGCCTGAGTCGACCCCGGACGGGGAACCACATCGAAGTACATGACTGCCCGGGGTCAGGACCGATGGTCCCGGGCAGTTCGGCTTCCTGCCTCCCGGAGTAGGGGGCGCCCCTGTGGGTACCGAGGGAATCGAGGACTAACCAGCGATGTCGAGAGCCTTCGTCAACGAAGACGCCGGCGGCGATCCCGCCCCGACGTTTAGCCTTCCGGATCCAGATTCACCCTACTACGCCGAGGCGGCTGCCTGGGCCCTCATTCAGGGGGCCGATCAGGGCGATTCGGTGGGAGCCGAGGTCGCCACCGGGTACCGCTGGGGTGAGGAGCACCTGGTACCCCAGGTACGGGCCATCCTTCGCGATGCCGAAGACCAGAGACAGGAGCGGGTCGCTCAACTGGCCAGAAGGTTCCTCCGAGCCGCCGGGGCCACACCCTAGCATCCGATCCCCCAGGGTTTCCTCCCCTAGCCCGCCTACCTATTCTCCAGCCGATCCGGCCCGACGTCTCGGTGCGCCTCAAGTACTCGAACCCCTCATGCTCCATGATCATCGGAAATAGTCGCTTGTTCGGTCGAAGCGTGTCCTCAATCCTGACTCTGCTCCTGTTATCCATAGGGGCCTTTCCGACCAAGGTTGGGGGTCAGGAGGTGAGGCAAGTCACCTTCAGAGACCTCATGCAGGTTCGCCAAATCCAACAACCGTCCATCTCTCCCGACGGTGCCTGGGTGGCTCTGGCTGCCGTCCCGGATAGGGGTGACGGCGAGGTCCAGATCTACTCCACGGAGACCGAAACCGTCTACTCGGTGCCTCTCGGCGCCGCCCCGGTCTTTTCGGCGGACGCCGAATGGGTTGCGATGCGCCTCGAACCCACCTTCGAAGCTCGGGAGACCGCAGAAGGAGGGGACGCTCCCCAACCCGGAGTGGCGGTGCTAAGCACGAGAACCGGGGCGGTTTCGACCTGGGAGAGGGTCCGGCAGTTCGCCTTCTCCGGTGACGGCGAGTGGCTGGCCATGCTTCTCTCCGGGCCGGAAGAGACGGATGACGACGTAGGGGAAGACACCGCCGAGGGAGCGAGCCAGGAACGGACGGAGACCAGAACTCGGGAGAACCCGGGCACAGACCTGATCCTACGAGACCTCTCCACCGACACGGAAGTGGTGATTCCTTATGTGGCACGGTTCGCGTTCGACGAGAGCGGGGACTGGCTCGCCTACGTTGTGGCCTCGGTCAGTGGGGAGGGGGACGGTGTCTTTCTGAGGGACCTCCAAGATGGTGCCCCTCTGGTCGAGCTGGAAACGGGGAGGTTCGCGCAGATCGAGTCCCTGCTGTGGTGGGAGGATGGAAGCCGCCTGGCATGGGTGATGGCCGAGGAGAACGAGGACGGGAAGCCTGGCCCCGGGGCCCTCTCATATTGGGACGGCACGGAGGTCCGCGCCGCGGTGTCCCCGGGGGACATCCGAGACGGATGGATTCTGCCTGCCTCCAACAGGCTCCGGTGGAGCCGAGACGGAGCGCGCCTATTCTTTGGCACCCGTCCCAGGAACCAGGAAGAGGACGAAATCTTCAGCAGAACGGGGGATGCCAGCTCCCCTGGTGGTGAAGGGGAGGGGAGTCCCCAGGAGACAGGCTTCGATCCTCTCGACTTTGATGCGATCCTGGAGAATAGGGGTGTCGACGTGTGGCACACCGATGACCCGCTGCTCAACTCGAACCAGAAGCTGGTCTGGGAGAACCTCCAGAACAGGACATACGTCGGGGTTTTTCACCTAGCCTCGGGGCGCATGGTCCAGTTGGGTGACCCATCCGTTGAGCTCAGTGGAATTCCGGAGAATGCCAGGTGGGCCATGGGCACTTCGGATCTCCCCTATCAGAAGGAACGCACCTGGAATGGTGGTGCGGAGGACGTCTTCCTCGTGGACATGGAGACCGGGGGGAGAATCCCGGTGGTGGAGGGCGTCCGGGGCGGGGGTTCTGCCGCCAACTCCTGGATTGGGGTGTCGGGGCCTTCCCTGGCCCAGTCGCCAGGGGGCCGATACGTGGTCTGGTTCGATGCGGACGATTGGCATCTGTTCGACGTGGAAGACCGAACCGTTCTAAACCTCACCGAGGGTTTGGAAGTGCCCTTCTTTGATGCCGACCACGACTTCCCCAATCCGAGAGGCGGGCACGGTCTTGGAGGTTGGCTCGAGGGAGACGCCGCCCTTCTGATCCACGACAAATACGACGTATGGCGGTTTCCTGTTGATGGCGGCGACCCCGTGAACCTGACCGGGGGAGAAGGGAGAAGTCGGGGGTTGATTCTCAGGGTTCTCCGGGTCGATCCGGAGTTGGTGGCTTTTAACGAAGCCGAGCCCATCCACCTGGCGTCTTTCGACGAGAACGACAAAAGCTTCGGCTTCTACCAGACGCGTCCGGACCGAGGGGGACTCACGCAGCTTCTGGACGAGGAGAAGAAGTTCAGAGTCCTTGCCAGAGCGGAGGAGTCCGACCGGCTGCTTTTTGTCCGTGAGGATTATGACGAGTTCCCCGACCTCTGGGTAAGCGGTTTGGATTTTGGAAACGCCCGGCGGGTGACCGACGTGAACCCGGGGCTCCTGGACCGATTCGCCTGGGGGACATCAGAGCTGGTGGAATGGACGTCGGACGACGGTGTTCCACTCCAAGGCGTCGTAATCAAACCAGGGAACTACGAGCCAGGAAAACGCTACCCGGTTCTTACCTATTTCTACCGGTTTTTTTCCCAAAGACTCCACGAGTTCAACCAGCCCGTGGTCAACCATCGACCGAGCTTCCCTGTCTACGCTTCCGACGGGTACATCGTGTTTCTCCCGGACGTCCGATTCGAGGTGGGAAGGCCTGGGATCTCGTCCTTGAAGAGCGTCGTTCCAGGGCTGAAGAAGTTGGTGGACATGGGCTTGGCGGACCCGAAGGCTCTCGGTCTCCATGGGCACTCCTGGAGTGGTTATACGACAGCCTATATCGTGACCCAGACCAACATCTTCGCGGCTGCCGTGGCCGGGGCTCCGGTGTCGAACATGACCAGTGCGTATGGTGGCATCCGATGGGGTTCGGGACTGGCCAGGCAATTCCAATACGAAGCCGGCCAGAGCCGCCTATCCGGAAGCCTTTGGACCGCCCGCCCCGACTACATCGAGAACTCCCCGCTGTTTTACGCCGACCGGATCGAGACTCCTCTTGTCCTGATGCACGGGGACGAGGACGAGGCGGTGCCCTGGTATCAGAGTATCGAGCTCTATCTGGCCCTTCGACGGACGGGGAAGAAGGCGGTGTTCCTACAGTACCGAGGGGAGCCTCATCACCCTCGGATGTACGGGAACAAACTGGACTATTCCATCAAGATGAAGGCCTTCTTCGATCACTTCTTGAAAGGGACGCCGGCACCGGATTGGTGGGCGGATGGCGTGCCGTATTCCGGGAAGTAGGCTCGCTTCGAGGTATCCGGCAGGTGAGGGAGGGAGGCCCCGTGGGACTGTCCACGGAGCCTCCCTTTTCAGTCCTGGGGTACGAGATCTCAGATCAGAAAACCGAGCCCCGCGACCGCGGCCGACAAGGCAAGAGATGCCAGGACGGCAGGGTGGGCCCAAAGGGGCCGTAGGACTCTTCGGACGTCTTTTTCCTTGTGGCTGTTCAGGGAAATGGCCATTCGGCCATCCGCCGATTTGTTCCCTTCGATGAGGCGGTCCTTGAGCAGGGCGTTGATGGTCTCTTGGTATTTCCCGGGAGCTTGCTGGAACCCGGGGATGGCGGAGGGATGAATCGGGGCTGGGGTCCCGTCGCCGTTCACTTGTTTCGCGAGGGTCTTGAGAATGGTCTTCTTTGGTGACATGGGCCGCAAAACCTCTTAAGAAACCAGGGTGAATCTGTGGTCCGTTATCCCTACGTGATACCCCATCCGGAAGTTGCGAAACGCTAAACCCAAGCGCCTCAAGGGATAGCCGGAGTCTGGATGTTCCAGGGGAACATCTGAGTCTTCCACCGCGGTCGAATGGCTCTATCGAGGCCCATTTTCTTTTTTAGATTCCGCCTGTTACATTCGCCCTCATTCCACATTTCTGGCCTTGTGAACCCGGGGCCCGAGGGCCCTTGCCAAGGAGGTAACTACGATGCGTACGAGGTTTGGTTCGCGGTGGGTGGTCGCTGCCGCGCTCTTTCTCGCCTTTCCCCTTTCCGAGTTGGCTGCTCAGGGTGTGGAGCCGGCGCGAATCACGGGTGAGGTGACCGACGAGACCGGATCTCCCATGTCGGGGGTCCAGGTCGTCATTGTGAATCAGGCTACGGGGTTCCAGAGCGGAGCTCTGACTCAGGCCAACGGACGGTTTCTGGTCATGGGCCTCAGGGCAGGAGGCCCGTATCGGATCGAAGCCAGAATGATCGGATACGGTCTGGAAGCCGTTGACGACGTGATCCTGGAAGCAGGCGGCACTTTTGAGGCCAACTTCTCCCTGGGCACGGAGGCAATCGCCCTGGACGCCTTGGAAGTCTTTTCCACCCGTGCCATCGAGCGAAAGACTCCGGTGGCCTACACGGACGTGCCCAAGGTTCAAATCCAGAACCAGCTGGGTTCCAGGGATCTGCCCATGATCCTGAATGTCACCCCGAGCGTTTACGCCACCCAGCAGGGTGGTGGGGCCGGTGACGCCAGAATCAATGTCCGGGGCTTCAACCAACGGAACACCGCCATCATGATCAACGGTGTGCCCGTGAACGACATGGAAAACGGCTGGGTGTATTGGTCCAACTGGGACGGCCTGGGTGATGCCGCTCGGAGCGTTCAGCTCCAGCGAGGCCTCAGTGCCGTGAATCTGGCCACCCCGTCCATCGGTGGGACCATGAACATCATCACCGATGCCACCGCGATGGCTCCTGGGGTCGGATGGAAACAGGAATTCGGATCAGGGAATTTTCTGAAGGAGACATTCTCCTTCGCAACGGGTGAGTTCAAAAACAAGTTCGCCTTCTCCGGTGCCATCGTTCGTAAGACGGGCGACGGGATCTACAACGGCGGCCGATTCTCGACTAACGCCTTCGGCGGGGACGCGGCTTGGACAGATGCCTGGGCCTACTATTTCGCTGGTTCTTTCCAGATCAACCCCAAGAACCGTGTGGAGCTGTATGCCGTGGGAGCTCCGCAGCGCCACGGACAGAACCTCTACAAGCTCAACATCGGGACCCTGAGTCACGATTTTGCCCGGAGCCTCGAGTCGTATGATCCGGAAGCCTTGGAGGACTACGAGGAGGCAGGTACGGAGTGGAGCCCGAACGTCAATCGGGTGAGTCCCAGCTACAGAGGGAAACAATTCACCAGCTCCGGACCCGGGGGCAGCGGATCCTTCACCCGCCATGCCCAGAATTTCATCAACGAGCGGGAGAACTACTTCCATAAACCCCAGGTGAACCTGAACTGGTACTCCTACTTCGGGAACAATCTGACGCTCTCCACCGTGGGGTACTACTCCGGGGGGAACGGTGGCGGGACCGGAACGTACGGCTCGAGCAGGAACGCTTCCTGGAATTACCAGTACGGCCAGAGGGTCCCGGATTGGTACGGCACCATCGAGAAGAACATCGATCGGGGGTCCGACGGCTCCGGGTACATCCTCAGGAACTCGGTAAACAACCAACGGACTCTGGGCCTCATCTCCAAGCTTCGAAAGGATTTCGAGGGTGGTGTGACCGCAGAGGTGGGTGTCGACTGGCGGACCGCGACGATCGATCACTACCGGGAGGTCCGGGACCTCTTGGGCGGCGAATTCTACGTTGAAACCTTCGACCCGTCCGACTTCTGGGGCGCTGGTGATGAGGTTCGACGCCTGGGCGACAAGATCGACTACGACAACACAAATACGGTGGATTGGCTCGGTGCCTACGTGCAGGCTGAGCGTTCCAACCAAAACGGCTCTATCTACGGCATGCTTGGATGGGCGCAAAACCAATACGATTTCACCGACTTCTGGCAGGACGATCCAGACCAGGCGGGACTCCAGAACCTCCACCTGAACACGGGGAACATCAACGGCTACCAGATCAAGGGTGGCGCTTCCCGGAACGTCACCGATGAGATCACTCTATTCGTAAACGGCGGCTTGGTGTCCAAGGTCCCGATCTTCGACGGTGTCATCGACGACAGGGCAGGGGTCCTGAACGCTGATCCGAAGAACGAGAAGTTCAAGTCGTTCGAAGGGGGTATGGCCTACCGGTCCCAGGACAGGGCGATCAGTTTTGATGCCAGCTTCTACTATACGAAGTGGGAGGACCGGACCCGGAACCTCTTCGTAAGGAATCTGGCTGGGGACAACGTGGACGGTTTGGTCAACCTCCTTGGCCTCGATGCCCGGCACATGGGCGTAGAGTTCTTGGCGGCATATCAGCCATTCGACTATATCCGACTCGATGCTGCAGCCTCCTTCGGAAACTGGGAGTACCTGAACGACGTCACCGGCACCTATAAGCCAGACGAGGCCGGAAACGAGACCGAGACCTACGAGTTCTACATCGAGGGTCTCAAAGTGGCCGATGCGCCCCAGTCCCAGCTGGCCTACGCTGTGTCGTATTT